>CAMCYL010000063.1 GCA_945883905.1 Akkermansia muciniphila
TCTGATTCGCTTTCCAATGAACGCCCCATGGAAGAATCAAAATGCCTAAAGATAAAATCACCTCCGAAAGCCGAATGCGGGAAAACCGCACGTTCGGTTTGATGAGAGGAAGGGAGGTCTATCGACCTACCCTTCCTACTCTACTCAAAGAAACGGGAGAGATTCTCGGGAGGCGGCAGCCGACGAAGGAGGCGGCAGCCGACGAAGGAGGCGCCGAAAGGAAAGAGCTCACGATCCTCTCCCGCTCTGACGTGGCGGCGTGGCGTGAGAACTGCTTTAAGATTTCAATCCCCATCCTCTAGTTCGTCGAACTCAAATTGTTCTGATGGCGAATATCCTTTGCACGATAAAGATAATAAACCTCCTCAGCGATATTCTTCGCATGATCCGCCATTCGTTCGATCGAACGAGAGACAAAAAGAAGATTTAAACACCGAGTAATACTCTTCGGATCCTCAATCATATAGGTCGTTAATTCACGAGTCATTTGTCGATTAATATCATCCACTGACCGATCCCGTAAAATAACCGCTTCTGCCTTCTCTGGGTTTTTCTCGATCAAAGCCCCAATCCCCTCCTTCAACATCTCAATGCCAATTCCTCCCATGCGAGGAATATCAATCAACGGCTTCAGCTGCGTCTCTAAATTCAAATCCTTCGCACGACGGGCAATCGCAACTGCCTGATCGGCCATTCGCTCCAAATTACTCACAATTTTCGATGAAACGATCAGAAATCGACAATCCTTCGCCATCGCCCCGTGGGTCGCCAGATAGGTCACAATCAATTCATCGATCTGAACTTCTAAGGCATCAATCTCATTATCCTCAGACTCCACGATTTCGGCCTTCGCCGAATCTCGTTCCACAAGGCATTTAATCGATAGCTGAAGGTTCCGCTCCACTAAACTCGCCATCATTAATACCTGTTCGCGGATGTGATTTAATTGTTGCTCAAAAACTTGTGACATAGAACTCCCTCTTCTTCATTTAAAAAAATTACACGCCTCTTAAATCATTTTTAAAGGCGACTTTGCGCTTTTAAAAATTAGCCAAATCGTCCAGTAATATAATCTTCGGTTTGTTGTTGCTTTGGATTTGTAAAAATCTTCTCGGTATTATCCATTTCAATCAGTTTTCCTAAATAGAAAAATGCGGTTTGATCCGAGCAACGACCTGCCTGCTGCATATTATGAGTCACAATCACGATCGTGAACTTATTTTTTAATTCATGGATCAGCTCCTCCACCTTCGCTGTCGCAATCGGATCTAAAGCAGAACAAGGCTCATCCATCAAAATAATCTCCGGCTCCACTGCAATCGCACGAGCGATACAGATCCGTTGCATCTGTCCCCCCGATAATCCTAAGGCAGAATCATGAAGACGATCCTTGACCTCTTCCCAAAGCGCCGCCCCTCGAAGACTTTTTTCAACGACTTCGTCTAACACTTTTTTATCACTCACCCCTTGGATCCGAAGACCGTAAACAATGTTCTCATAAATTGATTTTGGAAAAGGATTCGACTTTTGAAACACCATTCCCACCCGTTTACGAAGCTCAATCACATCGACGCTCGGATGATAGATATCCACACCACTGATACGAAACTGTCCCGCACCCACGCGAGCAACATCGACAAGGTCATTCATTCGATTGATACAACGCAGTAAAGTGGACTTTCCGCAACCGGAGGGTCCAATAAAAGCGGTGACTTTTTTCGGTTCAATATTGAGCGAAATACCGTGAAGCGCCTTCGAGGCTCCGTAGTAGAAATCGACATTATCGATCTCAATGATCGGCTTGGGTTTTGTTTCAGACATCATAGACTCCATCGAGGGGTTAATCAAAGAGCTTGTACTCATGGCCGCCTCCTTTTTCGTTTGATTCGCAGATTTTTCGAGTGTTATACTCATTTTTACCACCGGTATTTCTTCCGCATTTTAGATCGCAGCACCATTGAAGTCATTGCAATCGCCAATACGACCACCAAAAAGACAAAGGCCCCTCCCCACTGAACACGAGCTGTATATTCATTCTGAGGGATCTTTGAACTCACCACATAAATATGATACGGGAGCGCTTGAACTCCTTGAAAAAAGAAATCGGAAAACTTATTCACCTCCCAAGGCAGCTCATCCCGAACGACATAAGCTGCGGTAAACATAATCGGAGCGGTCTCTCCAGCCACCCGTGAAATACTCAAAACCGAAGAGGTTAATATTCCAGGCAGCGCATACGGAAGCACATTCCCCACAATCGTTTGCCACTTCGTCGCCCCTAACGCTAACGAACCCTCTCTAAATCCTTGAGGAACCGCACGCATCGCCTCCTCGCTCGATGTAATAATCACCGGCAATACCATGAATGCCAAGGTAAACCATCCCGATAAAAGTGAGACATTCCATCCAAAGAAGATCACAAAAATTCCATATCCGAAGAGACCAAATACGATCGAAGGAACTCCCGCCAAATTCGCAATCGAAATTCGAACCCATTCGATAAACAGCCCATGCTTACTATACTCACTCAGATAAACCGCACTCATCACTCCTAAAATTAAGGCAATGGTCATCGACCCGAGAACCAAAAGCACCGTTCCCACGATACAGGGGAAAATCCCTCCCGCTGAATAAACATAAGTCTTATGATCCTCAATCACGGCATCCGGATTTTTCTCCCCATAAGCACGCCACTCTTTATCCCCCATCTGTAATTTTTTTCCCTCGCTCGTCGCCACATGAAGCGTCTCTGGTCTATCCAAAATAAAGGAGGTATTCACAAAAGGATACGAGGTTTGAAAAACGGTCGATCCTCCCTTCCAAAAAATCGTCCCGAAAATAAGCGTCGCAAGAACCACAATCGTATAGGTCATACCGCGCATGATCCAGAATGCGGTGGTTTGAACTGTTTTTGCCTTCGTCGGTCGAATAGAAAATGCATGGGTCATAAAAACTCCTTTATCCGATCGAAATTTTATACCGTTTAACGACTTGTTGAGCCGCGTAATTCAATGCCAGCGAGATAAAAAAGAGAACGATACCGACCATGAAGAGCGCACGATAGTGAATCGACCCATTCACCACCTCCCCCATCTCCTGAGCAATGATTCCGGTCATCGTATGCACCGGCTGAAATAAAGCCCCTAAACCGCTTGAAAAATCTGGTATCTTAATCCGTCCCCCGGAACAAAGAAGTACCACCATTGTCTCTCCAATCACCCGCCCCAACCCTAAAATAATCGCGGAGACAATTCCCGAAAGAGCGGAGGGGATCATAATAATCCAAATCGTCTGAAACTTCGTTGCCCCCAAGGCGAGCGATGATTCGGTATAAGCCTTCGGTACGTTCTGGATCGCATCCTCCGCAAGACTGAAGATCGTCGGAATCGCCATGATCGCTAATAAACAAGAGGCGGTCGCAATATTCAATCGCTCAGAGATCGGGAAAAAAGGAACCCAAGAGACCACTCCCTGCTCCGAAAAGGTCCGAATCAACTGCCCCACGACTGCAATCCCAAAAAAGCCCCAAACCACGGATGGTACCGCCGAGACAAACTCAATATACGGTTTAATGATATTCTGCTCACGGGCCGAGGCGACTTGATTCACATAAATCGCCGCCCCAATCGCAAAGGGAACTGCAATTAATATCGCCGTCACTGCAATCATGAGGGATCCGACAAAAAGAGGAACGATTCCATACCAATCTTGCCAGAAGCTGGCCGTCAACCAATTCCTTCCAAAGACAAAAGAGGTAAAGGATTCACTCCATCCGACTGGTTTTTTCCAATCCCAAAGAAGAAGGTCTCCTTCAAGTTTTGCGACATTATCCCTTTGTATTTTAACTAAATCGCGAAATTTATCCAATCGCGGCTGAAGCTCCGCCGTAGGCATCGGGGGAAAGGAATCAACAATGCTTTGAACCTCCGCTTGATAGGTCTCATTCAACGCTTTAAACTGGGTCAGTGAATCTCGGTAAACCTTCGTCTCCGCTTCAAAATCAACGACAGGAATCTCGATTTTCGAGGACTCTTCAAATTTACCTTCTTTCTGGAAATTCTTCTTTGCCACCTCAAGATCGAGCCCCACCTTGTACTTTTCCTTCAGCTCCTTCGCAATATCAGCGTATTCAGAAACAAACCCTTGATACCCATCAATCGCCGCCGAAAATCGCTCCACGGAGGCATCAAAAGCAGCGAGTGCCTCCGCATTTTCATTTTGATTTTTAAACTCTTGGATTCTTATATCCCCTAAAAAACGCTCTAAACTTCGATGATCATCGACACGGGATCGAACAATATCGACATATTCCAAACCGGCCTTACGATAAATCTCCAAATTCTGAGTATTTTGACCGAAAAACTCTCCCCCCTCTTTAAACAAAAAGAGAATAATTAAAAATAGGACAAGAATTGAAACCGTCGCATTTCCGCGAAAAAAGTAATGCATCGCATCATCAAACGTGATCCCCATAAACTTAGGGCGTTGAATACTACGAAGCGCATCTGCGATTGGCATCTTTACCCTAGGGGCATTCTTCGAAATAGGTTCTTCAATCGACATAATTGTTCTCTTTGAGTTTTCACTCTTCGAATCCCCGAAATAAACTCTCTTTTTTGAACTCCAAAAACCGGCTGAGGTTTGGACTCAGTCCGATTTTTACAACAGGAGAAATCTCTTCCAACTCATTTTCATTTTCTCTCTGGAAGCCTGAAACTATTAAAAGGGAATTAAATCTTCCATCCACTGAGACAGGCCACTCGAAAATGAAAATTATTTAACAGGAACAAAACCGACTTGATGCATAATCTTTGATCCCGCAGCAGAGTGCGCGAATTCAATAAATTTTGCCGCTAAACCTTGAGCATCTCCATTCGTGTAGAAGAAGGTTGGGCGAGAATAAGGGAAGGTTTTGTTTTTAACGGTTTCTGCGGATGGCTTTACTCCGTCAACGGAAATGACCTTCATTCCTTTGACATCCATATACGCCAAACCAACATAACCGATACCGTTCACATTTTTTGAGACTTCAGCCGCGATTTGTTCGTGACCCGCCATCTTTTGTGAACTGGGGGCGTAATCTCGTTTCTTCATCGCAAGTTCCTTCCAATCGGAATAAGTTCCTGAGGAGGTATTACGAGTATAGATTGAAATCACACCGGCCTTACCGCCTACAGCACTCCAATCCGTCACATCCCCAGTGAAAATCTGCTCGACTTGCTTTTTTGTAAGGCTTGTGATTGGATTCGCAGCATTGACGACAACGCCCATTGCATCATAAGCAACGATCGTCGGTTTCATGTTCACCCCTTTAGCGGTCGCAGCAGACATTTCAGTCGGCTTTGCACGACGGGAAGACATTCCAATATCAGCAGTTCCATCCGTGATCGCTGCAATTCCGGTGGTTGAACCTTCAGCAGCGATTTCAAAAGTAGTCCCAGGGTTTGCAGCCTTAAAGGACTCTGCAAGTAGAGGAACGAGTTTAGCACCAAGAGTATCTGATCCTTTAATGACCAATTTTTCAGCTTGGATGAGCGAAAGTGTCATCAAAGCAGCCAATGAGAGTGTAAAAAGTTTTTTCATAAAAAATGTAACAATTCCTTGATTGATTTTTGTTTACCTTTACTTCAGAATTGTTTTTGTTCGATCAAAAGCAATTCATTTGTTTTTAACCCCCAGTGAGTTTCCGCTCACCGGGGGTTTTTTATTGATTTTTTAAATCAAATTTTGATTAGAATTTCCAAGAGACATCAAGTTGAACGAGATCAACGGTCGCTGCATCGGAGCTTCCTGCGTCAATCCCTTTATCGATATCATTCGAGTGCATCCAAGTCGCAGAACCTGTAAGGAAGTCTGTGAAGTTATAAGCAACAACAGCAACAACTCCTTGTTGATTCTGCTCATTTTTAGCAAAATCAGAGTCAGACAAATTGGTGGTATATGCGCCGGCTTCAACCCAACGATATTCCAATCCAGCTTTCCAATCGCCTTTCTTCTTGTTTTCACCAATTTCATAACCAACGTTCCAGAAAGAATTTTGTCCTTTCTTAGCAAGTTGAGCTACTGTGGCACTACTTACTCCCGCATCTTTCAAACGTTTATTTCCTTCAAAGTTGAAGCCATAAGTGGCATAAACCTTATTCGGAAGATTAAACATATTCCATTTAACCTCTGCAGGAACCGCAATCACCGCAAGATTACCAATGGTCGTCACACTGTTTTCGTTATCGAATGTGCTGACTCCATTTTCTCCCGAAAGCGATGTTCCTTGGGATTCGTAAATAAACATCGGCGCAACCGCCACACTTGTTTTCGAATTGAATTTGTAATTCACTTCAGATTGTCCGACAAAAAGAAACGCATCGTCCGTATTTGCCACGGAATTATTTTCTTCTGTGATGACATACTGACCGCCGCGAAGCGTGAAGTTCAATCCCTTAAGCCCAACATCTTTCCATCCGATTTGTTCCGAGATACCTTCTGGATTCAAATCGCTATCCCACCATGCTTGGCTGATGAGAAAAGGTTGTTTATGCTTACCTAAACGTACATTGAAGCTATCCGCAATCCCAAAGGGAGCGCTCGAAGTATCATCATACTCTAAATAGACTAAACCTAAGTTCGCTTGATCCCCTTGCTTGTCCCAATAGTTTCCAAAATTAGCATTCGTAGAATCAGAGGCTAAAGCCGTCTCTAATTGAATCCCTGTTTTGAACTTGTCAGTTAAAGAGTATTCAGCACCGAGACGTACGCGATAACGATAACGGCTACGATCGGCATTATTGGTCGAAGCAGTACCTGCTGTTTGATCTTGCTTGTTTTCCCATTGATAACGAACGCGAGCGTCGCCATAAATTTTTAATTGGGTCACTGCACTGCTCAAATTAATTTTGCCGGCTGAGGTTTGTCCGAATTCTTTGGTCAAATCCGCACGAATTTCTTCTGCTTCTTGATCCGAGAGAATTCCCTTCTTGACGAGGGCTTCGACGAGCGCCCCGCTATCTTGCGCCACTGCTGCGAAAGTCATCGCTGCAAAAGCCACCGCCATCGCGGTCATCTTTTTAAATGTTTTTTTCATATTTCTCCGTTGTTTTTGTTTACTTCCAGTTCTTTCTTACCAGAAAGCCACCTCGAAGTGCGTTTAAGTAAGCACCTAAATGTTACAGTTTCATGACGTTTGAAGAACTTTCTTCAGAATTTAAAAATAATCTCTTATTTCTTATTAATAAATAAATACGCCTGCTCCAAATGAGGTCCCATCCGGCCATAGGAAAACATTATGCCCACTCATGTTGGTCATATCATCCTTTGTCTTGCTACTCACTTGAAGCTCATAAAGGGGGCCTTTACCAATCTCTTCGACCTTCGTCACGATTTGAGCCGGATGCTCCGTTTCGTGCTTAATTCGACTCTCATTAAAGATCCCCCCAAACAAATCAGCCTCAAGGATCTCCATCAAAGTCACCATCGCCCCCCCTGTTTTACTGAAAATAAAGCCGTTATTATTCTCTAGAATCCCCGATTGAAGGGATGTTCCTGGTTTAATATCCTCAACGGCGATTGGATTTCCATCTTGCCCGCGAAAAGCTTGGCTCTTGCCGACCTCATAAGGACCACTATTGGTGGTTACGCGGACGAGATCACCCTCTCCAGCAGGGATAATCTTAACCGTGACCCCTTCAAGTCTGCCTAGGGTCGGATTATAAGCAAACCCGGTAAATTCCTTATTATTCACCACAATCTTGAGAAAAACTGATCCCATATCACAGTAAACCCGTGTGTTTAAAGTCGCATAACATTTCATCGCTGTTAGATCTGCCATAATTCACTCCCTTTTTATATTACTCTTTAACCTTATAGGACCCTGCTGTCCCCGTAAGCAAGCAAGAACGAGCACTTTTAAAAAGCCCCTCCAACTCCTCTTTTGTCGAAAGTCGATACTCCACGGTATGCGCATGGGTCGTCGTCGGATAGCTCTTGACCACTACGGTACTCGGATCGGCGACTTTAACCCCTGAGATCCCCTCCCCCGTCTTTTTGAGCCGGTCAACGGTCTGCTTGGCTGTCTCCACGGCTGCTGCGGTCACTCCCGAAAGCGGAGAAATAACCGCATAAAATCGCCCGATGGCACTTCCCTTGGTATCAATCGTCACCTCCGAGACCTGCCCCACTCCATCGACATAGTAGTCGTGCATACTCACGGAGACGATCTCCGTAATCGACACGAGATACGTTCCCCCTGGAAGAGTCGCCTCCCAACAACGACTCTCTGCTAAAAGAATTGATTGAAATAAAAGAAAAAAACAAAAAAGTGGAGATAAAGTTTTCATATGATTTTTAGATGATTGAATATTAATAAAAAGCACCAAAGACAGGAGGAATCTCCTTGATAATCACTCGTAACGACTGACCTTCCTTCGTAAACTCCTCCTCTAATTGCTCATCATAAGCCGCATCGGTCGAAAGAAGTCTCTCTACCCACGGACGATAGTTTTTTTGGAAACGATCTCGATACGGATGACGTTCATCCAGCCAATGATCTAAGAGTCGCGCCTTGGCCTCCGGATTTTTCCATAAAATCCGACCATACTGTAACCGAGCGCGATCTTGATAACTCAAGTACTTTAGTTTTTCCGATAAATTCATCCCTGCTCCCCCGATTTTAAGAGTCCTCGATCTCTTGCATACTCCTGATGTCTTAAATCGCGGGGCTCCCCTCGTTTTAGCTTCGGCTTCATTAAATCTCCGACAGAGGGAACAATGACCCGCAATGCCTCGTATTGAATCTCGATCGATCGTTGTCTCCAAAGGGGGTCAAATTCTTGCAAAACATAATCTGGCATCAGATTCACATGCCATCCATTCTCGATCTCAAAAGCACTCCCGATTTGACTCTCATAGCAGAGCATCGCCACCACTTCATCGAAGGTAATCGGATCCACATCCATACTCGCATCCAGAAATCCCTCTCGAACCCCCGCCCGATGGGCGTGTAAAAGAATCGCCGCAGAGCCGATCAAAATCAAGGATCCCTCTTGATTGCGATCCCGCAATAACCGACCCCAGCTCAGGAGCCATTTCTCCACTTGCTCTGGATGACGAAGCTCGCGAAGTGGCATACTTTTAAGCCCCCCCAGACTCAGGAACGATTTTCTTCGCTAATCGACTAATCGCATCCCCCGCATACTCACTCGGAGGATAGATCTTTTGCGCCTTTAAATACCACGAAAGACTTGATCCCACTTGCCCTTTCTCCTCCAATTCCGAAGCTCGTCGTAAGCTCTTCACAAAGTCCGAGGCCTCAGTCGTATAACGAGCTCGCTCCTGATTTAACACGGAATCATTCGGAAAATCGTGATAGGTTCGCTCCACGCTCTCCCAAGCCCCAGCGCTATCTCCTCGCTTGAATAATTCTTGAGAGCGCTGAATCGCCGTCTCTACTTTTTGCATCGATTCCAGCACTCTCTGAAGATCCTTCTGCTTCTCTGGATACGTGGCGGTCGCCGCAATAAATCGAAGTTTATCCTCAAAAATTTGCCGAAAATTTTTCTGACTTAATAACCGTTCAAAATCCACAATGGCCTGCTGCTGAATATCGGTCTGATCAAAGATCTTGGCGGCCATCTTCTTCAAATCTGGATTTCGAGGCCAGATCTCCGTCGCTGATTTTAACTCCGTCTCAAAAGTCGCTCGATCCCCACTCACCGCTGCATTTCTTGCTTTCGCCAAATGCATCGAAGCGATATTCCGAGCCGTCTCGATCATCGCTGTCGGCTTCGAAGGATCGAAGTCATGTGCGGTCTCCCCTAATCCCTTTACAATTTTTTCCGCTAACTCATAATCTTTCACCTCTAAAGCCGAAAGCAACTGATTGGTTTTCTGTGTAAAATCCAAAACCTGCCGCTTCTTCTCCCGTGCTAATGTGCGAATCTCAGGCATAAACTCTCCCACCACAAAAGTTTCACTCAAACGTTGAGCGGCGCTATTCAGCTCTCTCTTCTCTAACAAAAACTCATAGGCCTGAACCCCCTCGCGCACATCCCGCATCGCTTCATTCGAAAGGGAATCCAAGAGTCCCAAAGTCGCAGGGAGTCCTGTTCCCTTCGAAAGAACGTTCTTCATATCATCCGAGACCTGAAGCTTCGTATCGCCATCCCCAAAAACAGCCCGATAAAATCGTGTTCCGATCACCACATGCTGAAAACGTCGCTGGGCAAACAGTTGAACTAAAAGCGATTGAAATTCGATCTTTGGTTGCATCTCTCCGGCCTCTCGCTTGACCTGATTCGCCCCCAACCTCAATTTCAACTCCGCGAGTCGCTCCACATAAGGCTGAATCGTCGCCTGTTTTTGAAGCGATTGCGAAATCGTCTCTGCCTTGGCATCGTTATTTCCGACCCTTCCATCAAATTTCTCACTTTGAACTAAGCCATCCGTGGCTACCTGATAGTTCCATTCCAACTGGTCCTGTTCTTTGAGCATCGCCCCCCGAGCCTGTTCCAATCTTTCATTGGCATTCTTCCCTTGCCATGAGGAGTAAACGGCATCGCCAACCGTATTACACAACCGAGCATCATCGGGGTACTGCGCCGCCTGAGCTAATAAAGCATACGCTTGATCGATCCGCTTCGCCGTGATGGTATCCGGGGATAACAGACCCATGATCTGATCCATGAGACGACGATATTCCAAATCGGCCTTTTCTGTCTGCTCTGGCGCATTGAGATACTTCTCGAACCGTGCTCGAAAAAGTCGATTATCATTGGCATTCATCACCTTTCCATCCCAAGTCAACGTATCGTTGGTCGGATTATAAAAAGGGAGATCCTTCCCCAAAAACTTTGAATCCCCCGCCATATTCACATTTGAGGCCGATCCCTCTCCTGATTTATCGGAAGCGGTCGGGGCCGGGGAAGTGGTTGATCCTCCAGAGGGGGGGGATAGAGGGGCTTGGGAAAATGAAACAGCGGATAGCCCCATCCAAATAAAAATCCAAAAGCGATTCATATGAAATGGACCCTAGAAGAAGAGGATTCAAGAGAAAAGAAGAAAACAGAAAATCGTTAAACCTATTGTCTCACGCACTCCCTGCGCAAAAACGCAATACCATTAGGGCAAGAACCAAAATTCATTTTTAACCACAGGGTAAACGGGGGGTAACGGAGGTTGTGACTGTTTTCTGATAAAGGGTTTTATTCCATCCCGTAAATGGGGAACATTAAAATGGATGAGAAATCCGACTATTTTTTGCAAGCTCGATTCCAGCAACCCAGGGACCAATTGAGAGTACCCTCTGTTTTCCTCCGTTTACCCTGCGGTTAAAATTGTAGCTTCTCTTCTCTTAAGTTGACACCTATGGTCAGCTGACGGATTGCCTTTTTGGATTCTCGCTTTGCGATGGGAGTGGGTGAGGATGAATATCTTAGGTTGACGCGGATCGATTCGGATCTACATTTCACGCCACGAAATAAGGAAAAAACATGAGCACTGATACTACCCAAAAACCGGTCACAAAAGTCGAAGAAATTAAGATCGCGAGTAATTTTCTCCGAGGAACCATCGCACAAGGTCTCGATGATCCAACGACAGGAGCAATCGCTGAGGATGATACAAATCTTCTTAAATTCCATGGAATGTATCAACAAGATGACCGCGATCTTCGGATCGAACGAAAACGTCAAAACATCGAGAAGGCCTTTATTTTCATGATTCGGGTCCGCGTTCCCGGTGGAGTTTCAACTCCCGACCAATGGCTGATGATGGATGAACTTTCCGAAACTTACGGCAATAAAACGATTAAGCTCTCGACCCGACAAGCCTATCAGCTCCATGGACTCATCAAAAAAGATCTCCGTAAAACCATCCAAGGAATGCACTCCAAACTCATGGACTCCATCGCTGCCTGCGGTGATGTGAATCGTAATGTGATGTGTAATCCAGATCCGGAGCAATCCGAACACCACCAAGAGATCTTCCAACTCTCCAAAAGCATCAGCGAACATCTTCTCCCAAAATCAAAGGCCTACTACGAAATCTGGCTTGAACAGGAAAAAGTAGTCGGTACCGAGGAATTTGAGCCGCTTTACGGAGCGACCTATCTCCCTCGTAAATTCAAAATCGGAGTCGCTCTCCCTCCCTCAAACGATGTCGATATCTTCTCTCAAGATTTAGGCTATATCGCCATTGTCGAAAACAACAAGATCATCGGATATAACGTCACCGTTGGCGGTGGACTCGGCACCTCCCACGGACAGTCCGACACCTACCCGCGTCTTGCCGATATCCTCGGTTTCGTCACTCCGGATCAAGTCCTCAAGACGGCGGAGGGAGTCATGACCACTCAGCGTGATTTCGGAGATCGAACCAGTCGTAAACATGCTCGACTGAAGTACACCATTGATGACCGTGGTATCGAATGGTTTAAAAATGAGGTTGAAAACCGAATGGGATTCAAATTCCAGCCGGCGAAAACATTCGTTTTCGATCGCATTGCCGATCGTTATGGATGGAACAAAGGGATCGATGGAAAATGGTCTCTAACCCTTTTCATTCAAAACGGTCGTGTGAAAGATACCGCCGATTATCCGATGAAAACGGCCCTTCGCGAAATTGCCAAAATTCATGACGGCGATTTCCGACTCACGGCAAGTCAAAATCTAATCATCGCCAAAATCAGCGATGCGAATCGTCCGAAAGTCGAAGCGATCCTTCAATCTTATAAAATGGACAAATGCTGGGAGCAATCGGGATTACGCCTTAATTCCCTTGCCTGCGTCGCCCTTCCCACCTGCGGTCTCTCGCTTGCCGAGAGCGAGCGCTATCTCCCCGACCTCCTCAAGGAGATTGAGAAAACATTGGAAGAGTGTGGACTCCAAAACGATGCGATTAGCATCCGGATGACCGGTTGCCCCAACGGATGTGCTCGGCCTTATCTTGCGGAGATCGGATTGATCGGTCGCGCTCCTGGGAAGTATAATCTTTATCTCGGCGCTAAGTATGACGGAACTCGACTCAATAGCCTTTATAAAGAATCGCTGAAGCATGATGAAATCATTGCTGAGCTTTCTGGAATCATTCGTCGCTATGCGAAAGAAAGAAATCAAGGGGAGACCTTTGGTGACTTCTGTATTCGCACCGACTACGTGAAACCCTTTCAAAGAGCGACGCACGCCTAATCAACCTTGATCTTTGCGACGCGAACCACGTGATTTTGTCCGTATTCGAATCCTCGCCATTGAACGGTCGCTATTTTTGCTTGTCGATTTGCCTTGTCAGGGATAACACCAACGCATGTCTGCAGGTACTCTTGATGTCTCCTATGTGGCCGAGCTTTCTCGATTAAAACTCGCTCCCTCCGAAATTGAATGCTTCCAAAAACAGTTGGGAGATATCGTCGGCTATATTCAACAACTTCAAAAGATCGATCTCTCCGGAGTCGAGGAAAAAGGGGATGCCCCCGATTTTAAAAATAATCTTCGCCCCGATATCATGGGTCAAAGTCTCTCTCCAGAGAAGGCCCTCTTAAATGCCCCTTTAAAAACGGAGAATCTTCTCCTTGTTCCTAAGATTGTTGAGTAATTGTTATGACCCTTTACAACGAAACCATCACGGAACTTCGCACTCAACTCACTTCCAAGGCGATCAAGCCCCGTGAGATCGTCGAATCTCTCCTCAAACGAATTGAGACGGTCGATCCAAAAATCAAAGGCTATCTTTGGATGAATGCCGAAGAGGCCCTTCAACAGGCCGATGCGGCCGATCTCTCCAAGCCCCTTGGCGGGATTCCGATCGCCATTAAAGATAATCTCAATGTCTTGGGGAATCCTTGTACCTGTGCCTCAAAGATTTTGGCAAATTATCAAGCCCTTTACGATGCAACGGTGATCTCCAAACTACGTGAGGCGGGGGCGATTCTTCTCGGACGCACCAATATGGATGAATTTGCGATGGGCTCCTCCACCGAAAATTCGAGTTGGGGTAAAACCCGCAATCCTTGGGATATCGATCGAATCCCCGGAGGCAGTAGCGGAGGCTCGGCGGCGGTCGTCGCGGCCCATGAAGCGATCGCCTCCCTCGGCTCTGATACCGGCGGCTCGATTCGCCAACCGGCCGCCCTTTGCGGCTGTGTCGGAATGAAACCGACCTATGGTCGTGTTTCCCGTTACGGACTCGTCGCTTTTGCCTCAAGTCTCGATCAAATCGGTCCTTTTACTAAAACGATCGAAGATAGTGCGCTTCTCACTCAAGTGATCAGTGGCCATGATCCTCGCGATAATACCAGTACCCCTCAAGGGACCCCTGATTTTCTTTCCGATCTCAAAAAAGGGGTTAAAGGAATGCGACTCGGAGTCCCTAAAGAGTACTTCGTTGCGGGGATGGATCCTCAAGTCGAAAAAGCAATCCGTGATTCGATCCAACAACTCCAATCCCTCGGCGCAGAGATTGTCGAGGTTTCACTCCCGCACACGGAACATGCAACGGCCGTTTATTATATCCTCGCCACTGCAGAGGCCTCCGCCAACCTTGCACGGTTCGATGGGGTTCGCTACGGTCATCGTGCCTCCAATCCGGCCGATGTGTTAGATCTTTACGGTCGCAGTCGTGCGGAGGGATTCGGTTCAGAGGTCAAACGTCGAATCATTCTCGGAACCTATGTGCTCAGCTCTGGCTATTACGATGCTTATTATAATCGCGCTCAAAAAGTTCGCCAACTCATCACTCGTGACTTTACCGAAGCCTTCAAGAAATGTGATGCCATTTTAACGCCGACCTCTCCCACCGCCGCCTTTAAAATCGGAGAGAAATCACAAGATCCCCTTCAAATGTACCTCGCCGATATCTTCACCATCGCCGTCAATCTGGCAGAGGTTTGCGGACTCTCGCTCCCTTGTGGATTCACCTCCGATAAACTCCCCATCGGACTCCAAATCATCGGGCCGAAATGGGGAGAGGGCGCTATCCTTCGTGTCGGACAGGCCTACGAACAATCGACGACGTGGCATCAGGAACGTCCTAACCTTTAAACAAAAACGATTATGGAATTTGAAGCCGTTATTGGACTTGAGGTCCACGTTCAACTGAAGACAAACAGTAAGATGTTCTGCTCCTGTAAAAATGAATACGGGGGCACACAAAATTCTCACGTCTGCCCTGTCTGCCTCGGAATGCCCGGGGTCCTTCCGGTTCCCAACGAAGAGGCGGTCGCGAAGACCATTCAGACCGGCCTCATGCTCGGATGTCATATCGCTCCCCGCTGCAAATTTGATCGCAAAAACTATTTCTATCCCGATCAACCGAAAAACTATCAAATCTCTCAGTTTGACCAACCGCTCTGCGAAGGGGGAGGAGTTCCCCTCAATCTCTTTGCCTTCCCTAAAGATGTTCAGAACGACACCTCCGTCGATTTTAATAAAGTAATTCGCCTCACTCGGATTCATCTTGAAGAGGATGTCGCTAAATCCTTTCACTACGAAACCTCCAGTGGCATCGATTTTAATCGTGCCGGAACTCCGCTCATGGAAATCGTGAGTGAGGCCGATATCGCCACCCCGGAAGAGGCCTTCGCCTATTTAACCGCCCTGCGTCAAATCCTCGTCTATGGCGGCGTCAGCGATGCCGACATGGAAAAGGGTCAGATGCGCTGCGATGTGAATATCTCGATCCGTCCCAAAGGTCAAAAAGAGTTTGGCACTAAATGCGAACTTAAAAATCTGAATACGATTTCCGGAGTCCGTCGCTCGCTCCATTCCGAGATCGCACGTCAAATCGAGGTGGTTTCAGGCGGCGGTGAAATTCGTCAAGAAACTCGCCGCTGGGATGATGCCAAAGGACAAACTTTTTTGATGCGGATCAAAGAAAAGGCTCACGATTACCGTTATTTTCCGGATCCCGATCTCCTTCCCTTACGCACCGATCAAGGACTCCTCACAGAGGCTCAAACACGAGTCCCAGAGCTCCCGCAAGCGAAAATCAAAAGACTTCAATCCGATTACGGGGTCACCGAATATCAGGCCGGAGTCCTCGCTTCAGAAATCGCCTTTGCGAACTATTTTGAATCGGCAGCAAAACCGGCCAAAAACAAGGTGCTCATCGCAAATTTTCTTCTGAATGATTATCTCGCCACCAGTCCTGATATCACTGCAATTCCGATTCCCCCACTCTACTTCACGGAGATCTCCGATCTCCTGGATTCCGCAAAAATTAACAGCAAGCAGGCGAAAGAGGTTTTCTCTGAGATGATCGCCTCGAATAAAGCACCGACCGTCATTGTTAAGGAAAAGGGTTTAGAACAGGTCACCGATACCGGCGCCCTTGAAAAATGGTGTGATGAAGCGATCGCCGCCAACGATAAAAGCGTGGCGGACTACAAATCCGGAAAACTCGGAGCGATCAACGCCCTCAAGGGTTACGTGATGAAGATGAGCAAAGGAAAAGCCAATCCTTCGGTCATTGATGAGATCTTGATCAAAAAACTTGCGGCTTAAAATAGATCACCCCAAAAGGATTAACCGCCAAAAGGGTGAAATAAAATCGATCCAAATCTCTTGATCCATTGCGTGACTCCGCGGTCTTGGCGGTTAAACCTAAAAACCGCAGATGAATTTAACCACATAACACACAAAATACACAGAAAGAAGAGTTTATGAGAAATCGAGTCGGCATTTCGATTCACCCACAAGGTGAGCGGACTCATTTTTGTAAGTTATTAGTTTTCAGTGTGTTCTGTGTATTCTGTGGTTCCAACTGCTTTTTCTAGGCGTGCGCCGT
>CAMCYL010000064.1 GCA_945883905.1 Akkermansia muciniphila
TTCAGATTCCGATTTTCATCAGAATTCATTCTGTTTTTCATTTCATGCCTCCATGCTTTCTTGAGAGAGATTTGGATCGATTTTATTTCACCCTTTTGGTGAAAGAATGAGCTGACTTCACTTCGCTTTTAATTATTTATAAGTCATTGTAAATCAGGCATTTGTATTATTCACTTTCTATTGCATTGCATTAGAAACCAATTTCTAATGACGAATCTCGGGTTAATCCATCTCCCATCCAAGAACTGGGATTATTGTTGTCCGGCTTGATGTTGAATCGATGGGGGACGGGTATTTTCTTGAGATGGAATTTTCAGAGGATTTTTTTGACAGAAATAGGTTTCGGAGATGCTTTGATGAAGTCTATTGAGAATTTTTTGGAATTCATCGGAGGTTTTATGAAGTCCTTGGTTCCAATAGTCTTCAATAATACTAAATCGGAGATCGGCGAGTGCTTTACCACTGATTTTTTCAGCCTCATTGGAGAAGGTTCCGATTCGAACTCCTGAGATAATACGGAGAGCATGATCGATTTGTTGAATCGAATAAAGAAGGGATCGTGGAAAGGTGTCACTTAAAATTAAAAATTTTGCGACTAAGATCGGAGTGACTTCTGCAAGATATTTTTGTTGGTAGGCCTGTTTTGCACTGCAGCTACGAAGGACACCGCCCCATTGGATAAGGGGGTTTGTTTTGCCGACCAAATGAAATTTATCATCGAGCACTCGGGTTGCAAAATCGGCTCGTTCCAGAAATTTTCCGACCCGAAAGAAATCCCACCCTTCTTCGTGAAGCATCGTGTTATTACTGAGTCCATCAAAGAGAATAGAGCTTTCTTTAATTTGATCTAAAAAGGCATAAAGATCATTTTGGAAAAGTTGATTTGCCGAAGGACTCCAGAGCCAAAGATAAGTTCGGTTGATATGTTCCCACATTTCGGAGGAGATCTGTTCTCGTACGGCACGCGCATTCTCTCTTCCTCCCTTGAGGCAGTTACAAAGTGAACTTGGATTCTCCGGATCAAAGATTAGGTATTCGGTGATCTT
Source organism: Akkermansia muciniphila (assembly GCA_945883905.1). GTDB lineage: Bacteria > Verrucomicrobiota > Verrucomicrobiia > Methylacidiphilales > CAMAQI01 > CAMAQI01. The sequence continues at coordinate 1,047 of CAMCYL010000064.1, forward strand.
TTCGACGGAGGGAGGAACTCCTTTTTTGCGGAAATTTCCATGAATATTGAGAGAGGTAATGAGAGGAGTCCAATTTTCACGGACGATCTCCGAGGATTTGAGGTCAAGATCGATTAAAATTTGATGATTCGCGGAGATAAGTCGAGCAATGCACTCCGCACGTTCAATATAACGACTCATCCAGTAGAGAGATTCTGCGACGCGACTTAACATAATTTTATTCGTTCCCTTCTAAGACCCAAGTGTCTTTACTTCCTCCTCCTTGGGAGGAGTTCACCACCAGTGATCCTTTTTTGAGTGCGACACGACTCAGGGCTCCAGGGATAATTGAAATTTTCTCTCCATAGAGAACGTAGGGTCGTAGATCAATATGACGACCTTCGAATTCGCCATCGAAATAAGTGGGATGACGGGAAAGGGCTAAGGTCGGTTGAGCAATATAATTACGAGGATTTGCTTTCACGAGTTTTCGGAATTGATCGATCTCCGCTTTTGTCGATGCCGGTCCAACAAGCATTCCGTATCCTCCGGACTCGTTCGCCGCCTTGACGACAAGTTTCGGCATGTTTTGGATCACGTAATCCATCTCCGCAGGAATTGATGGAAGATAGGTCGGTACATTCGGGAGAATCGGCTCTTGATCCAAATAGTATTTGATCATTTTAGGGACAAAGGCATAGATCACTTTGTCATCGGCAACACCGGTTCCGATCGAATTCGCTAGGCTGACATTTCCGGCTCGGTAAGCATTGACGAGGCCGGGAACTCCGAGCATCGAATCTTTACGAAATACCGTCGGATCGAGGAAATCATCATCGATGCGACGGTAGATCACATCAACGGACTTGAGACCTTTAGTGGTTCGAGTGTAGACGTGATCGCCTTGGACGACTAAATCCCGACCTTCGACAAGTTCGATTCCCATTTGCCGAGCCAGAAAGGAGTGCTCAAAGTAAGCGCTGTTATAAATTCCAGGGGTGAGGAGAACGATATTCGGATGGGGATTTCCTCGAGGAGTAATATAATGAAGAAGCGAGAGAAGCTCTTGCGGATAGTGTTCGACGGGACGGACGCCATATTGATCGAAAAGCGAGGGGAAGACGCGTCGAAGGGCCTGTCGATTCTCTAAGACATAGGAGACACCGCTGGGACAGCGTCCGTTATCTTCGAGGACCATATATTGACCGCTTCCGTCGCGAACAATATCCGAACCACAAATATGAATGTAGATGTTTTTAGGAACATTAAATCCGATAAACTCCTTTCGATAATGTGCCGCCGCCTCAATATAAGGACGAGGAATGATCCCATCTTTGATAATATGCTGGTGGTGGTAGAGATCGTGGAGAAAAAGATTAAGGGCGGTGATCCGTTGAATAAGTCCGGCCTCAATCAGTTTCCATTCATTGGCTGGAATTACACGAGGGACGAGATCAAAGGGGAAGATCCGTTCAGTGCCTTGATTGTCGTTATAAACAGTAAAGGTGATTCCTTGATGAAGGAAGGAGGTATCGGCCATTTGTCGACGTTGATCGAAGGAGTCTACCGATTGCCGTTGTAATCGCTCTGAGATTCGACGGTACCAAGGTCTGACTTTTTTCTTTGAATCAATCATTTCATCGTAGAAATGATCTAATTCATACGATTTGAACTGGAGCTTTGATTTTGGATTGATTGAGGGAGTAGAGAAGGGGGATTTGGAGGGGGATTTTGCTTTTTGAGAGCGAGCTGGTTTTGGGCTCATAGATTTTTATTTAAAGGAATTCCCATTAGAAAGCAATCGTAATGCCAATATTAGAACAATCGTATCCAAATATTTTTTATAGGCGAACTAGATGAGAGACTATTGAAGTTCTCAGGATTCGTTTCATATAGCGGCATAACGTCAAAGCGAGCGGACGGGGAGCTCGTTTCTTTCATTTTGTAAACCACAGGTACCTTGCTTAAACGAAGCTTGGCTCTTGAGATTTACTTCGGCTAATGTTGAATCCTACATGAGCACCTTTGATTTAGACTATTTTTCAAAAAAATTATGGGGAGGGGCGTTAAAGGATTTAACTTTACCTGCGTTGTTAGTTCGTCAATTGAAGCGAAGAGCCTCTGAGGGGGTGCTGGTCGATGCTTTTTTAGGAGATCGAAGTTTGAATGGCTACCAAACGTTAACAATGGGATTGTTAATGGCGAGATGGCTCAGAACGAATGTACCTGAGAAAAGGGTGGGAATTGTTCTTCCGACGGGAATGGGGGCTTGTTTAGTAAATTTGGGGTGTGTTTTGGTGGGAAAAATTCCAGTGAATTTAAATTTTACTGCGGGTCGAGATTCTAATCTTAGTTGTATTCAAAAAGCAGATATTAAATCTATTTTGACCGTGGAGCCGATGATCGAGCGCTTCCCCGATTTTCCTTGGACTCCGCAACGCCATGATGTGAAGAGGATTTTGACTGGATTTTCTAAGTTTGAAAAGAGTGGTGCCTTTCTTTTGTCGGTCCTTTTTCCTGTTTTTTGGATTTTAAAATATCTTCGGATTTCTGGCTCTTCGGCGGAATCGGAGGCGGCATTATTGTTCACCAGTGGTTCCTCGGGGGATCCCAAGGGAGTGGTGTTAACGGATCGGAATATTCTCTCGAATGTACTGCAGATTCATTCTGCCTTGAATGAGCTTGAGCTAGAGAGCCTTTTGGGATCGCTTCCGGTTTTTCATAGTTTTGGTTTTACCGTTACCCTTTGGTGGCCTTTGTTGGGGGGGCCGAAGGTCGTGACTTATCCGAGTCCAACGGAGACAAAGGCATTAGCGGAGATCATCGAGCGTCATCAAATTAGACTTTTGTTGAGTACACCGACTTTCTTGAGGGCCTTTGTTCGTCGTGCGAGTCGTGAGCAGCTTCGAAGTTTGAAAATGGTTGTTACGGGGGCGGAGAAGTTGCCCATCAAGGTGCTGGAGGACTTTGAGGAAAAGTTTGGAACTCTCGTTTGTGAAGGGTATGGGATGACGGAGGCGACTCCCGTGGTATCGGTGAATTTATTAGAACGGGACGGAACTGCTGGGGCTCAACGTAAAATTGGAACCGTGGGGAGGCCGCTCATTGGGGTTCAGGTCGAGATTCGAGATTCCTTTACGGAGCAAGTGTTGAATAACCAATCGGGAATGATTTGGGTGAAGGGTCCTAATATTTTTTCGGGGTATTTGGATGATCTGGAGAGAACGCAGCAGGTATTGAAAGAGGGATGGTATAAAACAGGGGATCTTGGGAGTGTGACTGAAGAGGGATTTTTGATTGTGGAGGGACGGTTGAGTCGATTTTCAAAGATTGGCGGCGAGATGGTTCCTCATGGGGTTGTGGAGGAGAAAATTCAGAAAGTATTGGGTATTTCTGACTCTGAGCTTTTAGAAATTGCGATTGCGGGGGTTTTAGATGAGAAGAAAGGAGAGGCGCTCTTGATTTTGACGACGAGAGAGATTGATATAGAGGAGTTGCGTCGTCAACTTTTAGCGGAGGGGGTTCCTGCGTTATGGATTCCTCGGAGGTCGAGTCGAGTGGAATTGATTCCGACATTAGCAAGTGGAAAGTTAGATCTGAAACGGCTCCAAGAATTAGCGTCGCTCGTTTCCGCATAAATTTTAAAGGAGAGTTGATGAAAATTGGAATATTGAGCGAACAATCGATCGATCGACTTGATTGGATTCGAGATCACGGTTTTGGGTCATTTCAATGGAATCGTTTTCAAGATTCGAATATTGCTCAGGCGAGTTCCTCTGATTGGCAGGAGAGGACGAAGCGTTGGGGGGAGGAGATTCAGCGTCGTTCATTACGATTATCTGCGATTGGCGTGAGTTATTGTAATTCGATGGCGCCTTCGAATCAGGAGGAGGTTCGATTTTTGATGAGGAGAGGGATTGAGGTCGCTTCCTTGTTGGAGGTCAAAACAGTGAGTTGCTTTAGTGGGGCAGTGATTCAAACCGTTGAGAATCGACGTCGGGGTGCGAGTTCCGAGCGATTGTTTGAAGAATTTATTCCGGAGGTTTGTGACTATTGGAGGCCGTTGGTGGATATGGCGATCGATTTTGGAGTTCGAATTGCTTTTGAGAATTGTCCTCAAGGACCGTATCATTTACCGGTGATGGGATACAATTTAATGTCTCAGCCAGCAAACTGGTCGATTTTTTTTCATGCGATGGATCGAAGCAATGTGGGTCTGGAATGGGATCCGAGTCATTTGATCTGTTTAGGTGTCGATCCCGTTGAAAATTTAAAGGAATTTGGAGCTCGAGTATTTCATGTTCATGCAAAAGATGCGGAATTACAAAGTGAGGTGATTCGTCGTTATGGGCGCTGTCATCCTGAAGCGGCACGGCATCGATTTCCCGGATTAGGGAGTGCGGATTGGCGCTTGATTATCCAAACCTTAAGGGAAGTGGGCTACGATTCCGATTTGACGATTGAAGGGTGGCATGATCCGGTGATGAAAGGGGATCGGGAGACCGAGGGATTGCTTGGGGCAAAGCAGCACTTGGAGTCGATGCTCGGTAAGAGATGACTGGATTTCAGTAAGTTTAACCACACAGGGACACGGATTCACACGGATTGAAAGACTAGGGAAGCACTGATTTCCGCTGATAAAAGGCAAAATAAAATACTCTCTAAGGAATTCATGGAAGCATGAAAATACAACATATTTTCCTTATGGAAGGATTTTGTGGCTATGGGAGGGGTTGACAAGCGGAGCATCCCCTTTATCTTCTCTCAAAATTCAAACATGGAGAAAACAATGGCCTATAAATACGCAAACAATCAAGAACAACTCCTCGCTAAAGTAAAAGGGAAGACTGGAAAAATTTCAGATAAAACCCATGAAGAGCATTTCAAACTTTACACAGGGTATGTGAACAAGAGCAATGCGATCCTTGAGGAACTTGAAAAGCTTGGAACTCCAGATCCAGCGAATCCTGCAGTTGCTAATCAAATTTACTCCACGATCCGTGCTTTGAAAGTCGATTACACCTTCGCGGTGGGTGGATTAAAAAATCATGAGATGTATTTCAATATCTTAGGGGGAGATGGTAAGGTTTCAGGAAAGATCGCGGAGTTAATCGATCGTGATTTCGGCTCTTTTGATAATTATAAAAAAGACCTTAAAGCGACGGGGATTGCGGCTCGTGGATGGGTTTGGACAGGGCTTGATCAAACCACGGGAAAGCTTTTTAATTATATTGGGGATGCCCAAAATAGCTATCCTGTTTGGGGAGTCACCCCGCTTTTGGCACTTGATGTCTATGAGCATGCTTATTATGCCGATTTTTTAACGGCTCGTGCTGGATATATTGATGAGTTTTTGAGCTTTGTCGATTGGTCCGCAGTGAATGCTTACCTTCCGAAGATGTAATCTTTAGGAAATCGTTTAGATTTTAGATCCCGTGGCCTGAGAGGGCTGCGGGATTTTTTTTAATCCAAAGACTTTGCGAGAGCTTATCCCACTCGTAGATCAGAAGATCGGTGACCTCATCGGAGTAGTGAATCGCTTTAGGGAGCCGTGCCACTTGACTAAATCCGACTTTTTCTAAAAGTTTTTGAGAGATCAGATTCCATCCGTAGACCGACGATTGAATGATGAGATCGGAATGTTCGGATTGGAAGCAACCACAGAGGGCAGGAATCGTTGCGGACATGATTCCTTTTCCTGAAAATTGTTCATCGATCCAAAAACCGAGATGTGCACGGGAGTGATGGAGATCGATATCAAATCCGACCCCTCCTACGGTTTGATTTTGAGAAATAATCGCAAAGTGGGTTGGTTTTTTTGAGCGAGAGGGAGAGTAAGTCGTGGGAGAACGGAGATTTTTTCGGACTCTTTCTTGCTGGAGGCAACGAAGAAGAATTGGAAGGTCTTTTCCCTCCCAAGGACGAATAAAGCCGAAAGGGAGGTCGATTCTCATTCGTTTATCGGGGGATTTTGGGGATTGATGAGGGGAAGCGGAAAGCGAAGTTTAAGCGTTTCGTCGAGATAGATTTCGACGTGGTAGATTCCGGCTTGGGGAAATTCGAGTCCGCCAAAGAAGTTAATATTTGTGGCGTGCCCCTCTTCGTGATTGAGATTAAATTGAGTGGAGGAATCCGCGAGAACGGTTTGATCATCGGGGAGAACGATTTGCGTTTTTTGAGTGAAGGTCCCAGAGCCAGAGCACCAACGGGTCCAGACACAGAGCTTCATGACGCGAATCGGGAATTGAGGGGCTCCGATAAAATTGACAATCCCGACGATCGAATTGCCGCCACTCGCTTCGATACGGACATCTTCACAGAGAAAGGAGGCTTGGAGATCAGGAATCATGAGTAAGGGCAGTGTGGCGAGGATCGTAGGTGAGAGGCAAGATTAAACCGCTAAACCGAGATCCCCTTGAGATGTTCGGAGAGAGCCTCGGGGATTCGCTGCAGTGCTTTTCGTGCATCATTGAGGGGAAGGACTTCGAGTGCCTCGATCCCTTTTTTAATCTCCTCGAGGGTTTGACGAATCGCATGTTGGAGTCCTCCTCGATCAATAATAAGACCGATGAGTTGTTTTCGATCCTCCGGAGATCCCTCTAAAATAATTTCGCGAACCTGATGCAGTTCGCTTCCTTGAAGTTGTTTTAAAACATGGAGAAGAGGAAGCGTGAGCTTTCCCTTTCCGAGATCGGTTCCTAAGGTTTTTCCGGTCGAATTTTCAACTCCGATCAAATCCAAGCAGTCATCATAAATTTGATAAGCGATACCGAGTGATTCGCCATATTGTCGGAGGGAGCTCGTCATTGTTTCAGAGCTATTACAGAGGACTCCGGCCAGTTCTGTGGAAATTCGAAAAAGGGCTGCTGTTTTCATTCGAATGACGCGATAATAGTCATCGATACTGAAGTTCAGATCGAAGCGACGTTGGGTTTGGATGATCTCTCCATTACAAACCTCATTTGCAGCCTCCGCAATTTTTTTACTAGCCTCCTGATGAGACAGTCGTGTGCAGAGGACGAGGGCATGTGAAAAAAGACTGTCTCCAAGGAGAACGGCAAGTTCGGTTCCCCATTTTGCGAAGGCGGTGATTTTGTTTCGTCTTTTTTGAGCTCCGTCGAGGATATCGTCATGGACAAGACTTGCCATATGAACGAGCTCGATAATGAGACCGAGATCTAAATGTTCCTCAGTCGATTTTCCCGTGAGTGCTTCAGCGGAGAGAAGGGTCAAGGCGGGGCGAATCCGTTTGCCGTGATTGATACAGACATATTCGGCATAGCCGACGAGTTCTGGATCAAAGGTATGTATTTGATTTTTTAATCGAACTTCGATCTGTTCCAGTTCTTTTTTAACTCGAAGCAATGGCATTCCAATATCGAGCGACTTAGTAAAAGAGGGGATTGACTTCCCTTGGAGAGATTGAAGATAAGTTTGAATATTGGAATTCACGGTTTGAAAATCGTGCCGAAAAAGAAAGTGAGTGTCAACGAACCAAAATTATTTGGTTTCGGTGCTCAATTTCTCAGAAAGATATTGGATCTGAGTTGAAAATTGAGGGTCTTTCTCAATGCGTTCTTGAATTGTTTTATCCGCATGGAGAACCGTTCCATGATCTCTCCCCCCAAATGCCTCCCCAATCTCTTTGAGTGAAGCTTTCGTGAGACGGCGACAAAGATGCATGGCGATCATTCGAGGAAGAACGATATTGGCCGGTCGGCGCTTGCTCGTCATATCGGTTTGACGAATATCGTAGGTTTCAGAGACTTTTTTCATAACGGAATCAAAGGTGACTCGACCTTCCGACTCGATTTTAATAAGATCTTTGAGGAGCGGTTCGATTTGGGCGACGGTCAATTTTTTATTAATCAACGAGCCATAACCGGCGACTCGTGTGAGGGCCCCTTCTAGGCGACGAATATTAGTTTTAATTTTTTGAGCGATAAAAGTGAGGACCTCATCACTGAGAGTGACTTGCATTCCAGCAAGTTTTTGTCGAAGAATCGCAGTACGAGTTTCAATATCGGGAGGGCAAAGTTGAGCTGTCATCCCCCAATCAAAACGGCTGACAAGTCGTTTCTCGAGTCCGTTGAGTTCGGAGGGAGGGACATCGCTCGAGAGGACAATTTGTTTATGCCCATCGACGACAACGGAGTTAAATGTATGGAAGAACTCCTCTTGGGATTTCTCTTTGCCACCTAAGAATTGAACATCGTCGATCAGGAGACAATCGACTTGACGATATTTCTTTCGAAATTTAGTCAGTTCATTCTTTTGAATGGCGTAAATGAATTCGTTTGCAAAATGTTCTGAGGTAACATAGACGACCTTGAACCCTTTTTTCTTTTGCAACTGGTGACCAATCGCTTGCATCAGATGGGTTTTTCCCAATCCAACACTGCCATAGAGAAAAAGCGGATTATAGGTTCGTGCCGGTGCTTGAGCCACACCCAGTGCCGCCGCATGAGCGAATTCGCAATTAGTTCCGACAACAAAGCTATCGAAGGTAAAACGGGGATTTAAACCTGAGGGCTCCGGCTCCTTTTGCGACTCCTGAATGACTTGTACCATCGGTGTAGAGGTCGTCGCAATTGTATCTTGTGCCTTAAAAAGGATCTTACGGGGGGCCCCTAAAACGCGAGTAATCGCCGTTTGGAGTTGAGAGTTGAAATTGTCTTCAATAAAGGATTGGGCGAAGAGGTTTCCTCCGACTAAAGTCAGGTTCTGTTCGTTGATCTGATCGAGTTTCAATGGGCTAAACCAGCGCTCAACGGCGGAGGGAGAGGAGATCTGAGAAATTTCCGAACAGATTTGAGTCCAAACTTCAGCCAGATTACCAATCGGGGGACGGTCATTCACAGGTTGTTCACATTTTTTAGGCATGATGATTATTTTTCCCTATCCTAAAAAAGTTTTTACTTCCAAGGCAGTAAATTGATGTAAGTCGTTTTCAGTCAATTGCTTATTTAAAATTGAGTTAAAGTTATTCACAAGTTGTTCACAATGACTATTGATTTTGAGAGTGGTAAAAGCGGATCGCTTTTCGAAGTTGTTCACATTGACATCTTTATTCCACATAGTCTTGACTTTATTGTCTGAAAAGGAGCCAGAGAGCGCCTCTTTTTTTTGACAAAACGAGCGACCTCGAAGGGAGGCTCGAAAGAGAGGGTCACTGTAATTTTCTATCCGGTAACGACAAGCAAAAATCTCACTTTTAAAACTTTTTTTTACGGAGCTTGACGTTCCGTTTTTTTTGCGGCAGTGCGATTTTTTTTGCACCACGTTCGATCCAGAGGAGTCCATTCGTGCGCCGAACAAAATCCCCTGCGGGGAGATTTATTTTTGCCGGTTTTGCTTGGGTGATCATGTGAGTAATCGCTTCGATTCTCTCAAAAGAGGGATCGGAGATCTCCTGTTTTTGCAGCCAAGATTTAATGAAGAGCCGTTGTTGAGCAAGGGATCGTTTTTTGAGTGCAACAATAGGAATTTTTTCAAATGCAAGCAGCGGGGAGACTTCTTCGAGGAGAGATTGGGTTTGATCTCGAAGAATTGTTGCGGTTCTGAGGAGGAGCGGAGGGACCTCGCGTCCGAGTCGAGTGGAGAGCATTGGAAGGAGTTCGTTACGAATCCAATTGCGATGATGATGAGAGTCGAGATTTGTGGCGTCCTCGAACCAGAGGAGTTTCTTTTCGAGAGCATAAGCTTGAATCTCTTTTTTCCAAATACGGAGCCACGGACGAAGCCGGATCAATCCCTCTCGTTCACTGTGGGACTCCATTCCGATTCCATGACTTCCGGTTCCCCGAAAAAGTTGAAGGAGAAAGGTTTCGATCTGATCGTTGGCATGATGGGCTAAGAGGAGGTGAGGGCATTTGAATCGACGGGAGGCACGAAGAAAAAAGCGGTCTCGGAGAATGCGAGCCGCATTTTCGGTTTGAGGAGTATGGCGGGGCGCTTTCCCTTGGTAAAAAGGGAGCTGATAGGAGCGCGCCAGTTTTTGAACGGCCAGGGCTTCGCGGGCGCTTTCCTTTCTCCATCCGTGATTAAAATGAAGGATGATCGGCTTTTTTCTGGACTCGACCAACGCATGCAGGAGCGAGCAGGAGTCGAGGCCGCCGGAGACTCCAATCATCAGTGCATCAGGAAGTGTTCGTAAAGAGGCCAGTAACGGGGAGAGGGAGTTCGAGGAAATCATTTCTTCTTTATTTCTCCTTTGAGAAGTCGCCCGCTAAATTCTTTGCAAATGATGAGGCTCTTTAATATTGATTACGAGAAGGTTCTTGTGCGGCCGCTTGGACGGCACTTTGAGAGATATAGCCTTGGAGTCCGTAAGTCGTTTCAACGAGTGCAGAGTCCCCTTCAATTCGAAGCATTCGGAGTCGTGTCCCTTGTTCGAGATAGGTATCAGGAGTTGTTTGATTGGGCCCTGTTTTATAAAGGGGAGTTCGAGTGCTGGCCATGAGATTGAACTCTTGTTGATTTTCGGTTTTAAATCCAGCACATCCGGTGATGAGAAGAAAGAAAAGAGGAAGGAGCGTCAAGAGGAGGAGAGCATCCAATTGGATGGATCGGAATTGTTTGAGTAAAACAAGAATCATTTTAAAGGAACGCCGATCATTCTTTTGTAGATTTTTTTCCATTGCCTGAGAATAAATCGTTAGAAGTTTTTGTAAATTAAAAACAAAAAACCGTTGGGTCGTGAGACCCAACGGTTTTTGCATTTTAAATTATTGATAAATTTAAAATAAATTCTGAAAATTTTCAGAATTAATAATCCATTCCACCCATACCGCCCATTCCACCCATACCGCCGCCAGGAGCGCCACCTGCAGGGGCTTTATCCTTTTCGGGGAGGTCAGTGATGACGGCTTCTGTGGTCAACAAGAGGCTGGCAATCGAGGCTGCATTTTGCAAAGCAGAACGTGTCACCTTAGTCGGATCAACGATACCGGCCTTGAACATGTCAACATAGGTCTCTTTCGCAACGTTGTAACCTTCTGAACCTTTACGATTCTTAACTTCGTTGACAACCACACTGGAATCTCCAGCGGCGTTGTTGACAAGAGTGCGGAGGGGTTCTTCAATCGCACGACGAATGATGTTCACTCCAATGAGTTCATCACCAGTGGCTTCGACTTTATCGAGAACGCGTTGAGCACGGATCAGAGCAACTCCACCGCCAGGGACGATTCCCTCTTCGACCGCTGCACGGGTCGCATGAAGGGCATCTTCAACACGGGCTTTTTTCTCTTTCATCGCGGTTTCAGTTGCGGCACCCACATTGATGACTGCAACACCACCAGCGAGCTTCGCAAGACGCTCTTGGAGCTTCTCACGATCGTACTCAGAGGAGGTTTCTTCGATTTGACGACGGATTTGAGCCACGCGACCATTGATGTCAGCGCTTTTTCCAGCTCCTTCGATGATCGTTGTGTTTTCTTTGTCGATGACGAGACGTTTGGCGCGACCGAGGTCCTCCAAAGAAACGTTTTCGAGTTTGATTCCGAGATCTTCGGTGATCAATTTACCGCCGGTGAGGATGGCGATATCTTCGAGCATCGCTTTGCGGCGATCGCCGAATCCAGGGGCCTTCACAGCACAGACTTGGATTGTCCCACGGAGCTTGTTCACCACGAGAGTGGCGAGTGCTTCTCCTTCGACTTCTTCTGCAATAATGAGAAGAGGGCGGCTTGATTTCGCGACTTTCTCGAGCAAAGGAAGCATATCCTTGAGGCTTGAGATTTTCTTTTCGTGAATGAGGATATAAGCGTTTTCGAGAACGGCTTCGAGGTCTTCCGCATTGGTCACGAAGTAAGGGGAGAGGTAGCCCTTGTCAAATTGCATTCCTTCGACGACTTCGAGAGTGGTGTCGATTGATTTAGCTTCTTCAACAGTGACGGTTCCATCTTTGCCGACTTTTTCGAGAGCGTCAGCGATGATTTCACCGATCGTTTCGTCCCAGTTTGCAGAAACAGTCGCGACTTGCTTGATCTCTTCTTTTTCTTTGACTTTTTTAGAGATACGACCGAGTTCGATCGTGATTGCTTCGACTGCTTTTTCGATACCGCGTTTGAGATCCGCAGGAGAGGATCCAGCGACGACGTTCTTTAATCCTTCACGATAGATGGCTTCAGCAAGAACCGTTGCAGTGGTTGTTCCGTCTCCAGCATTATCGCTGGTTTTGGAGGCGACTTCACGAACGAGTTGAGCTCCGATGTTTTCAAAAGCATCGGGGAGTTCAATCTCTTTAGCGACTGTGACACCATCTTTAGTGATGGTCGGTGAGCCGAATTTTTTATCGATGACGACCACGCGTCCGCGAGGTCCGAGGGTTGATTTTACCGCTTTGGAGAGTTTCTCCACGCCTCGGAGGAGGGCGTAGCGGGCATCAGAATCAAATGCGATTTGTTTCGCTGCCATAAGTTTATTTTCCTTTGGTTAGATTAAATTGAATCGGAGATTATCCGAGATTATCCAAGAATCGCGAGGATATCGTCCTCACGGAGAAGTTGATAGGTGTTCCCATCATACTTCACTTCGGTGCCACCGTATTTACTGATCAAAACCTTGTCGCCCTTCTTGACTTGAAAAGCGATTTTTTGACCTTTATCATCGAGTTTGCCCGTTCCGAGCGCAATGATTTTGGCTTCTTGTGGTTTTTCTTTTGCGGAATCAGGGATAATGATCCCGCCCTTTTTGACTTCCTGTTCGTCGATCGCCTTAACAAGTACGCGATCTCCGAGAGGCTGGATGGTGATGTCTGCCATGATATGTCTCTCCTTTGGTGTTTTCAGTTAGTTTCGAGACCCATGAATTCATGGGCCTCGATGTTTAAATTTACTTTTAAAATCAATAACGTTGAAAAACGTTATTTTTTCTCTTTATCTTTGTCTTTATCGACCATTTCGAAGTCCGCATCAATGACGTCGCCCTCTTTTTTGGCGCTCTCTGCTTTGGGTTCTTCGCCGGGGGCTCCTGCGGTTTCAGCAGAGGCCTTTTGGGAGGCATTACGATAAAGGTCTTCTGAGAAGGCTTGCATCTTCTCGTTCAAAGCGTCGAGAGTTGATTTGATCTCTTCATGCTTATCGCCCGTGATGGCGGTGCGAACTTTGGCAACGAGTTCTTCAATCTCTTTCTTCTTCTCTTCGGGAAGCTTATCGCCCATATCTTTGATCATTTTCTCAGCGGCATAAGCGGCATTATCCGCTTGGTTGCGAGTTTCGATCTTCTCTTTGGCGAGCTTATCCTCTTCAGCAAATTTTTCGGCATCTTGACGCATCTTCTCGACCTCTTCTTTGGAAAGACCAGAGGAACCGGTGATGGAGATTTTTTGCTCCTTTCCTGTTCCAAGATCTTTTGCGGAGACGTGAAGAATTCCGTTCGCATCGATATCAAAAGTGACTTCGACTTGAGGAACTCCACGCGGTGCTGGAGGAATTCCATCGAGATGGAAGGTTCCAAGGCATTTGTTGTCGCGAGCCATTGGGCGTTCACCCTGAAGGACCTTGATCTCTACCCCTGGTTGGTTATCAGAATAGGTTGAGAAGATCTGAGATTTACGAGTTGGAATCGTTGAGTTCCGATTAATCATCGGAGTGGCGATACCTCCTGCCGTTTCGATCGCTAAAGTGAGTGGGGAGACGTCGAGAAGGAGAACATCTTTAACATCTCCTTTGAGAACACCCCCTTGAATCGCCGCACCAATCGCAACGACCTCATCTGGATTTACTCCTTTATGGGGATCTTTGCCGACGAGTGCGCGAGCGGCCTCAATGATTTTCGGCATCCGAGTCATTCCTCCGACGAGAACGAGTTCATCAATTTGATCCATCGCCAATTTGGCATCCTTTAAACAATTTTCAACCGGAGCAATCGTTCGTTTTGTGAGATCGTCGGTGAGTTGTTCTAGTTTTGCACGGGAGAGAGATTTTTGAATGTGCTTCGGTCCCGTTTGATCGGCGGTGATAAAGGGAAGATTGATATCGTATTGTTGAGAGGAGGAGAGCGCAATTTTCGCCTTCTCTGATTCCTCTTTTAGACGTTGGAGCGCATCCGGTTGACTGCGGAGGTCGATTCCATTTTCCGTTTTAAATTCGGCAAGGAGCCAATCCATGACGGAGTTATCCCAATCATCTCCACCCAAATGGGTGTCACCATTCGTCGAGCGAACTTCAAAAACGCCATCTCCGATTTCAAGGACAGAGATATCAAAGGTTCCGCCACCGAGATCGTAAACCGCAATTTTTTCATCCGATTTCTTATCGAGACCGTAAGCGAGTGAGGCGGCTGTCGGTTCGTTGATAATGCGGAGCACTTCAAGACCGGCAATACGACCGGCATCTTTAGTGGCTTGACGTTGGCTATCGTTATAATAAGCGGGGACGGTGATGACGGCTTGAGTGATGGTTTCGCCGGTTTTTGCTTCTGCATCGGCTTTGAGTTTTCCGAGAATAAAAGCGGAAACTTCTGGAGGAGAGAAACGTTTCTTTTCTCCGCCGAATTCAACTTCAATATGGGCATCGCCATTGGCAGCTTCGACGACTTTATAAGGAACCCGTTTGATTTCATCTTGGACTTCGGCAAACTTCCGACCCATGAAACGCTTTACGGAATAAACCGTATTCTTGGGATTCGTGACCCCTTGACGTTTGGCGGCTTGACCAACCAAGCGCTCACCGGTTTTCGAGAAGGCGACGATCGAGGGTGTCGTGCGTGCGCCTTCAGAGTTTTCCAGAACAACCGGCTGACCATTTTCCATGATCGCCATACAAGAGTTGGTTGTCCCCAAATCAATACCTAGAACTTTTGCCATAGTGTTCCATGATCTGCAGGTTTTAGTCCAATAATTTTTAAATTTATAAGTATTTCATAGTAAATTACTTGCAAATTATAATCGGTTTTTAGTCCCGATTTTAATCAAGTATCTGAGACAGATTGTCTCTTTGATGAGTCAAATTGACGTCAATGATCCTTTTAAATCCCAGTCTTTTCATTGGAGATGGATTTAACCTAAAATCGGCAATCCACTTAACCACAGAATACACAAAATACACAGAAAGAAGATGTTAAGCAAAAAAAGAGTTATTTTTTCCTTCACCCAGCGGGTGAATCCCCTGTTTTTTATAAACCCTTAAAATTCAGTGTGTTCTGTGTAT
>CAMCYL010000065.1 GCA_945883905.1 Akkermansia muciniphila
GGTTTCTTAACGTACTGTTTAATGTATGCGGCCGCCTCTTCTTCAGCAGTTCCACCGATTTCACCGATCATGATCATGGCTTCCGTATCAGGATCTTCATTGAAAAGTTTAATCGCATCGGTATGAGAGGTTCCATTAATGGGATCTCCACCGATTCCGATGCAGGTACTTTGGCCGATTCCACGAGAGGTGAGTTGCCAGACCGCTTCATAAGTGAGAGTTCCGGAGCGAGAAACGATGCCGACTTTTCCGGGTTTGTGAATATAGCCAGGCATGATGCCGATTTTGCATTGTCCAGGGGTGATAATACCGGGACAATTGGGTCCGATGAGTCGGCTTGCTTTGCCTTTCATGAAGGTTTTGACTCGCATCATATCGATGACAGGAATTCCTTCCGTGATACAGATCACGAGTTCAATTCCTGCATCAACCGCCTCCATAATCGCATCGGCTGCAAAGGGAGGGGGAACAAAAATCATGGTTGCGTTACAGCCTGTTGCTTTACGGGCCTCGGAGGAGGTGTCAAAAACGGGGACCTTCCCTTCGAAGGTCTCTCCATGTCGTCCGGGAGTGACTCCCGCAACGACATTTGTTCCGTATTCCATACAACTTTTGGCATGAAATGCACCGGCTTTCCCTGTGATCCCTTGGACTAACAAACGAGTATTTTTATCGACGAGAACGGACATATAATTTCCTATTTTCCAGTTGCCGCGGCAACCGCCTTCTTGGCGGCATCAGCAAGATCATCGGCGGAGATGATTGCCATTCCGGATTCTTTTAAGAGTTTTTTACCTTGTTCCACATTGGTGCCTTCAAGGCGCACAATCAGAGGAACTTCAAGCTTCACGATTTTTGCGGCATTAATAACCCCTTGGGCAATGATGTCGCATTTCATGATTCCACCAAAGATATTGACGAGGATCGCTTTCACATTCTTATCAGAGGCGAGGATTTTGAAGGCCTCAGTGACCTGTTGCTCACTCGCCCCACCCCCCACGTCGAGGAAGTTGGCCGGTTTTCCACCTGCGTATTGGATGATATCCATTGTCGCCATCGCAAGACCTGCTCCATTGACCATACAGGCGATATTTCCATCTAAACCGATGTAATTTAAGCTAAATTTGGAGGCTTCGACCTCACGAGGATCCTCTTCTGCTGTATCGCGGTAAGCGACGATCTCGGGGTGACGATAAAGAGCGTTATCGTCAAAGTTGAACTTTGCATCGAGTGCTAGAACCTTATTCTCTTTTGTGATCACTAAAGGATTGATCTCGAGAAGAGAACAATCTGTTTTTAGGAACATCGTAAAGAGGTTCTGAAACAACTTAACTCCTTGTTTCATCAAATCGCCTGTCAGTCCAAGCGATTTTGCGATTTTGAGGGCTTGAAACGGTTGGAGTCCTAGAGCGGGATCAATGATATCGTGGGTAATTCTTTCCGGGGTTTTTTCAGCAACGGCTTCAATATCTACGCCCCCTTCAGTGCTGGCAATAATCACAGGAGATTGACTGGCACGATCCATGACAATCGCAAAATAGAGCTCTTTTTCGATGGTGGTTGATTCTGCTATGAGAACTTTATTCACGAATCGACCTTCAGCACCGGTTTGATGGGTCACTAATGTTTGACCGAGCATCTTGGAGGCGAACTCTTTAATTTTTGCGGGTGTATCACAGAGGTGAACCCCCCCTTTGAATCCGGAGGTGAAGGTTCCTTTTCCTCGACCGCCTGCGTGGATTTGGGCTTTAATTACCAGATTCGATCCGCCGATCTCTTTGGCAATGCTTTCTGCTTGATCCGGAGTTTCTGCAACTTTCCCTTTCGGGGTTGCAACACCGAATTTTTCCATCAATTCTTTGGCTTGGTATTCGTGAATATTCATGAGTTTTACTTATAATTGAAAGTAATGAGAACCTTGGGTTGGTCAAACATTAAATTAAAATAGTCTTAAAAAAATAAGGGATTATGATGAAATTTATGATTCGGTGTAAAGGAGTCTGTTGTTCCTATTAACCTAAAAAAAGCAGTTGGAACCACAGAATACACAGAACACACTGAAAACTAATAACTTATAAAAATGAGTCCGCTCACCTTGTGGGTGAATCGAAATGCCGACTCGATTTCTCATAAACTCTTCTTTCTGTGTATTTTGTGTGTTATGTGGTTAAATTCATCCGCGGTTTTTAGGATTAACTACTGGCACTTGTGTAGGATCGTAAGGCGTATTTCCAAAAGGCATTACTCCCCCAAAGACTAACTCCGGTTCCGATCAAAAGACTTCCTGAAAGCCAGAGAATCGGAGTTCCAGTACTGATTTCAGCGAGGAGACGAGTGGGAACATTGGCAACGACCATGATGGGAATAAAAACAGAGAAGAGAATTCGGAGGACTTTAGGGGCCTGAAGAAAAACCGATTCCGGATAGCGAGCTAGATTCATTAAGTTGTAATATCCATAGATCATCCCTTGAGCTTTGACGATCCAGAAGGCGAGGGTGACTAGTGAGAAGAGAATACTGTAGTGAATGCCTACTCCACAGAGAATGGTGAAAAGATAGAGAAAAATCTGTGTTCCTGAGGGATGTAGATCCAGCTGATGAGAGGCAAAAAGAACAAATCCAATGCCGACCGCGGTATTGATGAGATTATCGAACCCAAACTGTTTCGTTGAGACGAGAAATTGAGCATTCACCGGTTGAAGCAAAAGAAAGTCTAACTTTCCAGTACGGATGAGTTCGGGAAGGTTTGCTAAGTTCATATAAAAGAAGGCTTGGAAGAGTTGTGCGGTGATTTGGTGAGTTCCCATGAGAAGGATCACATGCCACTTGTTCCAGTCTCCGACGGAGTTCACATGAGAGAAGATCACCTCGATCATTCCGACTTGGGCGATAAACCAGAGAAATTCGGTGAGTAGCCAGAGCCAAAAATTAGCCGCAAAATTCATCTCACGAATCAGGGAGTTACGAAAAAGGAGTTTAAAAACTTGAAAGTGATGTTTCATTGAGAACCTTTTAACCGCCCACGGCTCCATATTTTTGGAGTCCTTTTTTCCACAGAGTTTTCGCTAAGCCGTAGAGAAGCAGGACCCATCCGAATTGAATACAAAGACCTTTGATTAAGTCCGATCCGATGACTCGTTCCTGTAAGACGGCAATTGGGAACCAGAGTTCATAGGGAAATGGAGTCCAGAGGATGATTTTAAATAAAGAGGGGGGGAGTAGATCTAAAGGGAAAAAATGACCGGAGAAAAAATACTCGAAGGAGAAAAAGATGAAAACAATCGTCGAGATTTCTAAGATCCAAAAGGAGAGCATTGCAATTGAATAAGCGATGAGAAATTGAATGAGTCCAGAGAGGAGGATGGAGAGGCTGAAACAGATCCACGGGAGAAAATGATGGGGAAAGGTGATAAAGGAGTGAAAGGGAATAAAAGCAACGAGGAGAGGAAGAATAATGATCGAAAAATTAACGAGGCGTGAGGAGGCGAAAAGGGTGAGTCGATAAAAAAGATGATTGATGGGGCGCAGAAGAAGCATATTGAGTTGTCCGTCCCTGATTTCGGCAGAAATTTGCCACTCGTCATCAACGGGAGTGACAAGGGCATCGACGACCATACAGAGTAGGAAATATTGAATCATTTCTCCATAGGCATAGTTTTGAATTTGTGTTCCGGAGGAGAGGTAGATCGCTTTCCAGAAATAAACGATTCCGAATAAAGGAACGAGAGAGAAGATGAGACGAAGGAGAAAGTTCCAGCGGTAGATGAGGGTGTTTTGAACGCCGATTTTAAAAAGGGGCGTATAAAGATTTTGCACGGCCGGAGGATGGCGAGGTTTTTGAAGGAACGCAAGTCAGGAGGCCTGCCCTCGATTATATCCGTCCAAAACAAATCTGAATTTGAGAGGGGAAAATTAAGAAAACTCTTAGGAAAACGATTGCGCTTTTTTGGGGTTAAAAAGCTGCCAGAGGGCGGATTTGAACCGCCGACCAAGGGCTTATGAGTCCCCTGCTCTACCACTGAGCTACACTGGCTTATTTTTGAAGGAGAGAGATCTTTACTGATCCTGAAATTAAAATCAAGTAGGAAACATTAGGAAAGTGAATCTTCATCTTTGACTCCCCTCGGCTCATGGCGAATGGCGACATCTCTGACATTGGGGAATTGTTGTTTGATTGTTTGAGCGACATTGTTTTCGATCTCAAATACTTCACGCGCAGTAATTGTTTCGTCGATTTGAATATGTAGATCTAAGGAGATTTCTTGGGCGGTTCCTCGAGAGCGGATCGCGTGAGCATCGAGAACTCCTGGAACTTTTTCGACGAGGGTTCTGATTTCATTTTCATCGAGGCGTTTCCCATCGGAAACAGTTAAGATGCTGTCGGAGATAATTTGATAACTGGCATGAGCCATTAATGCGACGATTCCTGTTGCGGCGACAAGATCGACCCAGTACCAACTAAAAAAAGAGGTGAGGAGGGAGAGGATTGAGAGGAAAGTAGCCCAGATATCGGCTCTCGTATGCATTGAGTCGGCTTGGAGAATTCCGGAGTTGAGTTCCTTTCCTTTTTTCAGTTCGTAGCGTGAGATGATGATATTCACGATGATCGTTGCGACCAGAAGAGCGACTCCGGTCCAAGAGAAATCAGGAAATTGAACGGGATGAAAAATTCGATGAATGACCGATTTTAAGATCTCAAAGGCACTGAGGAAAAGTAATCCCGAAAGGGCCATCGTGGCGACGACTTCATATTTATGATGACCATAAGGGTGATTTTCATCAGCGGGCCTTGCGGCTATCATCATGGCGATGATTCCAACGATATTGGAGGCGCCATCTAAAAAGGAATGAATGGCATCTGTCGTAATCGTGAGGCTATTTAGTTTCCAGCCGAGTAGAAATTTAACAGAAGAGACCAGCCAGTTGAGAATAAGAATGACAACGAGTGTTCTCAGGATTTGTTGATGGCGAGTTGAGTTTGGATTGAGAACCATGAATTGACCCTATCATTTAACAATGAATAGAAAGCTTTTAAAGTGAATTATTTGTTGAAATGGATTAAAAATACTTAGTGACACGTAAAAAGTCTTCAAAATGGATAAGTCTTCAAAATGGATAAGTCTTCAAAATGGATAAGTCTTGTCATTTAGATGTCACTCTGCTAGTTTCCGCCAACTATGAGTGATTCTAGACTTGCAAGGCAGACGGCAGAACGATTAATTGGCTCCCGAGCTCAACTTCTGAAGTATCAATGTTTGATGGGTTTTGATGGATTTGTCGATCAAATTTTTCAAGTCGTCGATCAACGTCAGTCTTCAACTAAATTTACTCCCTTTACACAGGTTAAATCTTTTGCTCAACGGGCTCAAGTGGCAACGGGTGGAAAGAGTTCCAATTTTGAGATCGTTTCCCAAGCCACGCGCTTAGGCGGCAACGGTCCCTTGATGGCTTTCTCGTTAAGCACTTTAGGGGCTCCTGTGAACTATATTGGAATGCTCGGATATCCTCAGATGCATCCTGTTTTCACAGAGTTCGCAAAGCGTTCGAAGGTATTTTCAATCGCTGAACCCGGATTTAACCAAACTTTTGAGTTCGGAGATGGGAAGCTCACTTTTGGACAATATGACAGTGTTCATGATGTGAGTTGGGAGAATTTAAAGAAAAGAATCGGTGAAGCCGCTTTCCGTAAGCTTTGGGATTCCTCTCATTTTGTGGGAATGGTGAATTGGACGATGATTCCTCATCTATCAGCGATTTGGAAACGTATTTTAAGTGATTACGTTCCTCCTAAAACAGAGAAACGTAAGTTAATGTTTTTTGATTTATCAGATCCTTCCAAACGTTTGGATGCCGATCTTTTAGCGGCCTTGAAGATCGTTGGTGAGTTTCAAGAAAAGAATGATGTGATTCTGGGTCTTAATGAAGGAGAGAGTCAACATGTCGCAAAAGTTCTTCGTCTGAAGAAGACTCCGGCCAATCCGAAGGGGACTGCCTCCTTGGCTGCAGCGATTCGTGAAAAATTGAATGTTCATACCGTGGTGATTCATCCTGTTAAATATGCCGCAGGAGCGGATGCGACGGGGGAGGCATTTGTGGACGGACCTTTTACGGCGAAGCCGAAAATTACTTCTGGTGCTGGTGATCATTTTAATTCTGGATTTGTGATTGGACGACTCCTTGGGTTGGGACTTTCTCACTCGATGCAGTTGGCTGTTGCGGCCTCCGGTTTTTATGTTCGCCATGCGGTGAGTCCGAATCGCGAGCAACTTGTTCGCTTCCTTCAGACTTTATAAGCGTTTCTCTTTTTTAAAAACCTCGTTTTGATTTTTTCGAAACGAGGTTTTTTATTTTTTCTGGTTATTCCGATCGAAAGAATTAGATTGCCTTTAATTTATGGGTTCTATTCCTCGTCTCATTGTTTCGTTACATGATGTGCATCCGGGAAGTGCGGAGCAGATTCAACGGCAGCGTCACGATTTAAAGCAGGCGGGAATTAAGGCTCTTTCTCATTTAGTGGTTCCGGAGTTTCATCATCGGCAGTCCACTTTTCACAGCGCTTCGTTATGCCAATGGCTTGGGGACCAGCAGTCAATGGGAGATGAACTGATTTTGCACGGTTATTATCATGATCGAATTGGGCAAACGGAGGCGTTGAGAGATCTGTTTTGGACGCGCTTTTATACGAATCAGGAGGCGGAGTTTTATTCACTTTCGGAGAGAGAATCTCGAAAGCGATGGAACGATGGACTGGAGCAATTTAAGGGGCAAGGGTGGAGAAGTCCTGGATTTATTGCTCCAGCGTGGTTGCTTGATTCCGGATTAGTGAAAGCACTTCAGGAAGAGGGCTTTGACTATTCCGTTGTTTATCAAGGGGTTTTAGATTTAAAGAGAGGATCCGATGCTCGACTTCATCGGATTCCGACTCTTTGTTGGAGTAGTCGGTCGTGGTGGCGGAGGCAGGTTTCTTTAGTGTGGAACGGGTTTTGTTTTCAAACCTTTCTTTCTAAAGGGATCGATTTTCGTGTGAGCTTACATCCGCTCGATGTCGATTATCCTCTCATTTGGGGACAAATTATGACGATGATTCGACGGGCGGTGCGATTCGGTTATCAACCGGTGACCTATGGGGAATATCATGCGGATTTATCGAATCATAAAAAATAATGGGATCAGAATTCGATTTGTAAAATTTCGATGACTTTAATCTTTTTTTCCTGCATTCCTCATTTAATCTCCTTTAGTCTGAATGGAGTTAAATGAAGGAAGAGTAACAAGTGGCTAAAATTGATTTACATCTGCATTCCCGTTTTTCAGATCGTCCGAGTGAATGGATCTTACGAAAACTGGGAGTTCCGCAAAGCTATAGTGAGCCGGAGGAAATTTATCAGAAATTGCATGCAGCGGGGATGACCTTTAAGACGATCACTGATCATAATCGGATTGAGGGTTGTTTAGAG
Source organism: Akkermansia muciniphila (assembly GCA_945883905.1). GTDB lineage: Bacteria > Verrucomicrobiota > Verrucomicrobiia > Methylacidiphilales > CAMAQI01 > CAMAQI01. The sequence goes on from CAMCYL010000065.1 coordinate 7,458, forward strand.
ATTCTTCATCATTCAGATGTTTTTATTAGTGAAGAGGTGACGACTTATTTTTCGGATGGCTGTAAGGTTCATCTTTTGGTTTGGAATATTAATCCGATTCAACATGAGGAGATTCAGCGGTTACGGTCTGATATTCAACAGTTATCATTTTATTTGAGAGAGTCGGGAATATCCCATGCGGTGACTCATCCGTTAACCAGGATCAACGAGATGTTGACGGTCGATCATTTCGAGAAATTGATTTTAATGTTTTCGACCTTTGAAGCGGTGAATGCAAATCGCGAGCCGTTGGCTCAACAGATTGCCATTGCTTGTCTTCAGTCGCTGAATCCAGAAAAAATTGAGGCGATGGCGAAACGTCAAGGGATTGCTCCCTATTCATCACAGGCGCATGTAAAGTTTTTTGTCGGGGGCTCCGATGATCATGCTGGGCTTTATGTGGGAAAGGCTTATACGGATATTCCTGGGGGTGCTACCGTTTCGGAGTTTTTTGAGGGAGTGGCAAAGGGGCGTGCGAAACCGGTCGGACTCCGTGGAGATCCGTTGCAACTTTCGACTGCTTTTTATCAAATTGTTTTGAAATATGCGCTTGTTCGATTACAGAAAACAGCTCCTTTGGCGGCAAAACTCATGAGGACGATGGCAGAACGGTTTTTGGCGGGAAAGAATCCGACCTCCTTTTCCTTTCGCGAAAAGATGGGGCATCTTGCGGAAGCGGTGAGAACGGGGCAGGCCTTTGAGTTTATTAAGCCTGGGGAGTCGAGTTTAACGCGGGAGGTGACGAATTTTGTGATGGATGCTCAAGTGGGTGAGGCCCTTGATCGCATCATTGCGATGGAGAAAACAGTTGAAAGGCGCTCCTTTCGGATGGCCTCCTTTATGACGAATCAGTTGGGGTATCGATTAACGATGCAGTTTATTCGTCGAATGGAGGAGGGGAAGTTTGTCGATGCCCTTCAAAGTTTGACCGGATTGATTCCTGCTTGGGGTCTTCTGATGCCTTATATCATCTCTTTTTCGCATCATCGTCCGGATCGTCCCTTATTAGAAGGGGCTTCTGAGCGAATTTTTGGGAAAATTCCTGAGTCCCTTCAAAACAATAAGCGGGCTTGGTTTACCGATACCTTAGAGGATGTCAATGGGGTGGCTCGGACGATTTGTGCAATGGCAAAGGCGGCACAAGATGGAGGTTATCATCTCACGGTAGTGACCTCTCGATCCGAGGTGACGATTCAAGGATTGCCGATAAAAAACTTTCAACCGATTGGTGAATTTGAGATCCCCGAGTATAAACTTTTAAAAATGAGTTTTCCTCCGGTGATGGAGATGATTGATTATATTCATCAGGAGGGATTTACGGAGTTGATCATTAGCACTCCTGGGCCGGTGGGACTCACGGCATTGGCTGCAGGAAAGCTTTTAGGGCTTAGAATGAGTGGGATTTACCATACCGATTTTCCGCAGTATGCCCGTTTTTTGAGTGATGATAGTTTTGTTGAGTCGATGATCTGGAGTTATATGCAATGGTTCTATGGTCAGTTTGATTTGATCTATTCGAACTCTCATTTTTATCGCCAATGTTGGAGAGATCGTGGGATTCCGGAGAATCGTTTAGAGATATTGCCGCGAGGGCTTGATATCGAGCTATTTAATCCCAAACATCGCAATGAGAATTATTGGAAGGAGAAGGGAGCGAAAGGTCCTGTCCTGCTTTTTGTGGGACGCGTTTCGAAGGAGAAGGAGTTAGCTTTTTTAACCGAGATCGCTTTAGATTTGAAGAAAAAGGGGCAGTTATTTACCGTCGCTATTGTTGGGGACGGACCGTATCGAGTGGAGATGTCGCGTCTTCTTCCAGATGCGATTTTTACAGGAATATTAACAGGCTATGAGTTGGGAGTCGCTTATTCCTCGGCCGATCTTTTTCTTTTTCCGAGCACAACGGATACCTTTGGGAATGTTGTCATTGAGGCAATGGCGGCGGGATTACCCACTTTGGTATCGGATGTGGGGGGGCCCCGTGAATTGATTACTCTTCCGGAGCATGGAGCGGTTTATCCTGCGCGAAATTTGGCTCTATGGAGTCAGGGGGTTGCGGATTGGATGCATCGTTTACCGTCGATTTCCGAGCGAAAGAGGCTTTCTCAATCGGTTCATGATGAACGGAGTTGGAATCGAGCCTTTGAAAAGTTTTGGCAACAAGGCTTGAGGCGTTAACCACGAGGGTGAAACTTTTGGTGAACACTGCGAAGGTGCTGAGACTCTACATGTGTATAGATTTGAGTTGTAGCGAGACTGGCATGACCGAGCATTTCTTGGATCACTCTGAGGTCAGCCCCGTGGGAGAGAAGGTGAGTGGCGAAGGAGTGACGGAGTAAATGTGGGTAGACCCTTTTAGTGATTCCAGCAGATTTTGCCGAGTGCTGGACCATTTTCCATGCCTGTTGGCGGGTGAGGGGTTTTCCGTGGAGGTTTAAAAATAAAGTGGGACCGCTCGCTGGTTTTGCGAGTTTGGGACGCGCTGACTCTAAATAAACATGAAGGGATTGGATCGCTCTTCCTCCTAAGGGAACGAGACGTTCCTTTTTTCCTTTCCCAGTGACGCGAACGATTTTTTCATTGAGATCCACAGATTCGAGAGGGACCCCGATCATTTCATGAACGCGGAGGCCGGAGGAGTAAAGGAGTTCAAGAAAGGCTTTATCTCGGACTCCTTCGGGGGTCGGTGTAAAAGGGATCGAGAGCAGTCGATCCACCTCATTTTCGGAGAGGGTTTCAGGGAGATCTCGACCGAGCTTGGGGATTTCAAGGGGCTCCGTCGGGTCAATGGAGATGAGTTCTGCTTGCTTGAGATAACGGAAGAAATGTTTGAGAGCGACGACGTATTTTTTAATCGTCACCGAGTTTCTTTTTTTGGAAATTTCGTGAAGAAATTGTTCGAGCGTGTCGGTCTGAATTTGACTCCATTTTTCGAATGAGGGAGAGGGATGTTTAGCAAATAAGCGGAGACATTGTTCATTGAGCATTAGGGTACTGGGGGCATGGCTTTTTTCCACGGTGAGATAAGCAAGGCAGTTGCGTATTTCAGAGTCCCACGGGAGCATGACGTGAGATTGTAGGGTGGATAGAAAGGGGAAAGCTTAAATTTATTTTACAAAACCTGCAGGATCGTTGGCGGCGTTAAGTTCGAAGAATTTATCTAGAGTTTTGAAAAGAAATCTTTGGCAGTCGCACTCGTACAGCACAGCATCCGAAATGATTTGACGAACGGGCTGGACCCAGGGTCCGGGGGGGAATTCGCTAATGAAATCTTCCGGTATTCGAGCTAAGTCTCCGGCGCTGAGTTCGATATGGAACTGAAATCCGAGGACCTGTTTTTTCCAGACAAATCCTTGATTGAAGCAGGCTTTACTGGAGCCGAGGAGGATTGCCTCTTGGGGGAGAGAGAAGGTATCGCCATGCCAATGACAAACCGTTAATTCTTGGGGGACAGGAGCAAGCCAATCGATCCTTCGAAATTCAGGGGTAAATTCGATCGGAAACCAACCGAGTTCTTTATCTTGATTTTGAGTGACTCGACCTCCGAGGGCATCGGCAAGGAGTTGAGCGCCGAGACAGACTCCGACCGCTTTTTTTCCTGAGGCCACGGCTTGATGAATGAATTTGCGTTCTTCTTCAAGCCATGGATAGAGGTGATCCTCATAGATATTCATCGGTCCTCCCATGATTATGAGAGCATCGAAAGAATCGATCGAGGGGGCTTTTTCTCCTTTATACCAATGAGTGTGAGTCATTGGTATTTGTTGCATTGCGGCCCAGCGTGCGATTCCTGCAGGATCTTCGAAAGGAATATGTTGAAAGGAGTGAAGGCGCATCAAAAAGAGATAGCCCTCAAAGTCAATTTTGCAAGGCAGCGATCGGCGCTCCATTTTTTAAATTCTTAATGGAGAATCTGGAATTAAAAGAAAGTTTGTTGTTTTGGTTTTTCAGGGCTATTGAAAATAGGGAATGAGCTCTTCGATCGATCAAAATTTTTTAGCCCCCTATCTTTCGGGGCATTTGCCGTGGCTTTATGTTGATTCGAGTCTTTGGACGGTGGTTGGATTTTTAGGAACATTAACCTTTGGCTCTCGATTTGTGATTCAGTGGTGGGTCTCAGAACGAAAGAAAAAAATCGTGATACCGGCGATTTTCTGGCATTTGAGTTTTTTGGGGAGTTGTTTGACCTTAATTTATGTCATTCATCTCGATAAAGCGCCGCTTATTTTAGGGAATCTCTTTTTACCGTTTCTTTACTGTAGAAATATCATTTTACACCGCAATGGAAATTAGTTGAAACGGTGATTCGATCAGAGGGTTAACGCCCGCCGCCAAGCGCACCGCCAAGGGCTCCGCCACCCTCCCATGATTGCGGTTTATTCCAAGGGATATTCGAAACTCGATCCGTTTCAGTTCCTGTTGTCTCCTTTGAGGAGGCACACCCAATGAGAGTGAGTGCCGTCACGGAAAGGATTACAATTAAAGAAGTTTTCTTGAAAATCGATTTCATTTTTAAAAGCTAATCTTAAAAAATAAGTTTGCGAAGGAAAAGTTTAATTAAAAACTTCATCCCCCTCTTGAACTGCAGACTTTGACATCTCCGGAATAATATCAGCCACACAGGTATGGGCCTCTGTTGAAACCACTTTGACTTTTCCAATAAACTGTTTGTCTCTGTAAACGACTAAGATTCCGTTTTCGACAACGCCATCGAGATTTCCAACATTCAAGACGACAAAATTCCAAGCTTGATTAAGTTTAAGGACTTTACCGCTAATACCGGGAGGCATTTCTCCTGTTTTGGATCGTTCGATACGATCATTGAGTCGGGCGACCTCTGCCTTTTGTCCGCTGAGATCATCTTCGATCTTCTTTTTATCGGCAATCACACGATCAACCTCTTTTTGAGTTTGAGCCACTGCCTCTTTAAGTTGAGCAGGAGTCTTTCCTCCCAGATCGGCCTCCATTTTAGTCAGGCGATCCATCGTTGAAGTAAGTTGCTGTTTGCTATCGCTAAGACTTTTGTCTAGTTCCCCTAATTTTGTAGTGAGGTCGGATACTTTACTGTTTAAAGAGCTATTTTGGCTTGTTGCCTCGGAAAGCTTGCTTTCGAGATCCTTCATTTGACCTTGAGCGGTCTCAAGCTCCTTCTTAGTTCCATCCCAGTTTTTAGTCGTAATTGTGAGTTTCGACTTCGTGTCATCAAGCTGTCGATGGAACTCATCTCGTTGTTGAATGATTTCATACCCAAAATATCCCCCTGCCAATGAGGCGAGGATTGAGATGACGAGACATATTTTTGCAATTAGAGACATATAGGAGTCCTTTTTTTTAGGATATACCGTAAAAACTTCCAGAAACAGGGGATAAAGTCAATCTATTTTTCATTTAAATAGGGGAATTAATTGGAAGTTTAAAAAGGCATAAAAATATAAATAAGTCATTTGTCTGTAAATATTTATAGTTTTATCATTTTTATTTTTTGGAATGAATCGACCGAATTCTTTTGAATGGAAAATGAGTTCGAAATAAAACAGTTATTAATCCTTCATTAAAATACTATTAATCACATTTTTTAAAATTGGATAGAGGGGGAGGATTTTTTTTGATGGAGCGATTTCAAGGTCGTATCAAGTTGGTTTTGAGAGGATTGAATCTCGGCCTCTAACCACTCTGACGACTCGGTGTGGGCACCGAGGGAGAGAACCGTTTGAGCCTCAGCATGATCATCTGTGACGACGCAGATTTGATCGGGATAAGGAAAGGCTCCGATAGTTCGTTCGATAAGGCTATCCGCGGTTTCGTTTTCAGAGGCATAAGCGATAATCATATCTTGTGGGCGTGTTTCTTCACTCCCGCGAGTTTTTCCATCAAAAACAAGGGTCACCTTCCATTTTCCGGAGTCATGGAGGATTTGTGTTGTTTTGATCAGCTGTTCTCTCGCACTCCGGGGTTTACGTTGATGAAGTGTACGAAGCATTTTCCATGCAAAAATAACACTGTGTCCATCAATGAGTAGGTATTTGAGGGTCGACATGACTCCGGACTGTGTAATTGAGGCGGTGGAATGTAAATAAAAACCGAAATCGGTTCGGTTTTTTGTAGGGGGATTATTTTGCAAATTCTGTACGGAGTTCCTCATCGGATTGCTTCTCTAAATTATGCATCCATTCTTTTGATTTTGACTGAAGCGATTTTCGATTTGCTTTTCGTTTTTCAAAGAATGATTTTTGAAAATCATTTTTTTTGCTTTCATTTAAATCGAGTCCGAGTTCATTCATTTTTTCTTTTGTGAGCTCGATCTGTTTCTCTCTAAATCGATGGATTCGCTCCATGAATTTGGAGCGTTCTTGGAGCGTCAATTGTTGGTAAAAAGGCAAGGACTCAATCTGAGTTGCGATTTCACTTTCTGAGGATTGAAGTGATTGTTCAATTTTTTCAATAAGAACGGGGGGAAGTCGATCTGGTTTTGAACTATTCGAGCGTTGCATTTCAAAAAAAGCTGATTTTTTGAGTTCCATTTGTTGGCGCCAAAGTTTTTTATGATGTTGATGAACGATGATGGCACCTAAAAGGATTCCGACAAGGAGCGTAAGAAGGGAGGTTGCTATTGTTCGAGCCATAACTCCTCACTTTCCTCGTTAGAATCATGAATGTCGAGAGAGGAGAGCGCGATTGCTTGTGTGGAGCTTTGCTCTCGAATTTCAATTCCGAGGAAAACAAGCAGGCAAGCGATTGCGATGATACTCGAACAAAGCCAACGAAGCGTTCGTTGTTCATGAGAGATTCTCTCTCGTCGGAGTCGAGCGATGGTTTGAGCGGTAAACCATGGGGGAGGATCTTGAAGGGGGGAGTGTGAAAGAAGGGAGTCTAATTTTTGATCTGAAGAGATGGAATTGGGCGGTAGATCGTTTGGTTTCATGGTGTGATATAACCCCAAGAATCATTTAAGGTTGCAGATATTTTTCGAGTGAAATTTTAAGGGTTTCTCGAGCTCGAAACAGGAGGGATTTTGTTGAGGCGAGAGAGATTTTTAATGTTTTGGATATTTCTTCGTAAGACATTTCTTGATAACGACTTAGGATTATCGCAAGGCGTTGATTTTCGGGGAGTTCTTGAAGGGCATTCTGAATTGCCTCGCCGAGTTCAGTCGATTGAAGTTGCTGGTCGGGGGGGCGTTGGTGGGGATCGAGAAACTCTCGTGGTTCCTCCTCATGAGAGGAGAAAAGAGAGTCCCATGGTTTACGTTGTCGTCTGCGATATTCGTTGAGAACGAGATTTCGAGTGATGGTCATGAGCCAAGTGCTAAACTGAGCCTCTGGTCGGTATCGATTGGCGGATTGATAGATTCGAATAAAAACTCGTTGGGAGAGATCTTCCGCTTCGGAGGCATCTGAGATCATTTTAAGAATCGTCCCGTAAACTGCTTTTTGATGGCGTTCAATCAAGGTTTGTAAAGCCCGTTCATCTCCGAGGGCGATGGCACTCATGAGTTGATGATCTGGGATTTCCTCCGTCATGGGTTGTTTTTTCATACTCGATAGAAGCGCAGTAGTCGAGCTTCCTTTGGACGACAAGGGTTCTTGAATTGGTTTCGAGAAGTCCCTTGTTTCAAGAGGATTTTTTAAAGAAAATTCATATCCGTCCAAAATAAATCTGGATTTGGTAGGTGAATTTAAGTAGGGGGATTGAAATCCTAAAACAGTTCTCGCGCAACGCCGCGACGCCGCAACGTCAGAGAGGGAGAGGATCGTGAGCTCATTCCTTTCGGCGTCTCCTTCGTCGGCTGCCGCCTCCCGAGAATCTCTCCCGTTTCTTTGAAAAAAGGATTTTCAAAAAACGATCGAGTTTCTCTGGAGGGGTTCGGTTTCACCTCTCCTCGGAAAGAGTTCACGATCCTCTCTACGGAAAATTCTCGGATTGTTTTTGTATGAAGTGGGGGAAAGTTCTGACCCCAAGAGCGAAAGCGATAGATCCCTGTTTTTAAAAAGAGATCGAAAGCTCGTTTTCGAGAACTTTTTAAAAATAGGGAGGAGGCTCGGAGGAGCCGTGGTCAGAACGAGGGGGGGGAGTAGGGATTTAACGTTGCGTCGGCTTGTCTCGCCGAAGTGCTTGGACGAAGGAGGAGGCGTCGTTAACGGAACCCCTGCTCACCCCCGTTCCTGGTTGCCTACCCTCGGCTCTCCAATTTCTTTCCCTTTTTGGATTTTCGCTTTGCGATGGGAGTGCGCGAGACAATGTATTTAAGGTATTTTGTTTTGGAC
>CAMCYL010000066.1 GCA_945883905.1 Akkermansia muciniphila
GCCGTAGCCTTTGCGAAGGTGGAAGTGCTTGGACGAAGGAGGAGGCGTCGATACGAAACCCCTGCTCACCCCCGTTTCTAGTTGCCTGCCCTCGGCTCTCCAACTTCTTTCCCTTTTGGTATTGCGCTTTGCGCAGGGAGTGCGCGAGATAATGTACTTAAGGTTATTTTGTTTTAGTGGCACTACTGGTTGTTTTTTTTCTTCTCTTGCTGCGCTTTGGATTATATTGCCTGACAGGCGGGGCAAAAGTGGGTTGCACGTCCGCCGAGGAGGAGGCGTGAGATCGATCTTTGGCAATGAGTACAGGGGGTTCCTGTTTTTCCATATACTAAATGATTTTGGGCATAGGTTCCTGATTCGCCAGAAGCATTCACATAATTACGAATCGAAGAGCCTCCGGAAACGATTGAGCGTTCTAACAATGAGATGATTTCTTGCCAAAGTTTTTTGGAGTTTTTGATTTGCTCTGCCGGTTTTTTGGGATGGATTCCCATGAGATGAAGGGCTTCATCGGCATAGATATTTCCGACTCCTGCGACAATGCTTTGATCTAATAGAGCGGTTTTAATCGGCTTTTTACTTTTATGGAGTCCGGATTTAAAACAGAGAAAGGCCTCTGTGGGTTGATGAAAGGGATCTGGAGCGATCTTTTTTTTGCTAAAATAGTCAGATTCATCCGAGACTAGGGTTAATGTTCCGAATCGACGTGTATCGTAAAATAAAATTTCGGATCCGGAAAAAGAGAAACGAGCACGGATTTGTAATCCTTGTTTCCCTTTTCCAATCTCATCCCGAATGTGTTCGGGGATGATTTTACTTTGAGAATCGAGCATCTTTCCTGTCATGCGAAGATGTTGAATCAGCGTGAGATTTTTTTGAAACCGAAAGAGAATGTATTTTCCCCGTCGAGCGACCTCTCGAAGTGAAAGGTTCTCGAGTTCCTTCGGTTTAAGGGGACTTTCGAACCAGACTCGCGGATCAAAAACAGTGAGCGAGCGAAGTTTTTTTCCTTTTAAATAGGAAAGTCCTCGGACAACCGTTTCGACCTCAGGGAGTTCTGGCATGGGGTTCTTTTACCCGAGAGAGATGGCTTTAGCGATAAACGACTTTTTTCAGGGGATTTTTGGGGGGCGAACCGGATTGAGTTTGGAAAGATATTCGTCGAGGGTCTCTTTAAATTTTTTAGGAAGTTCATCATTTCGTGAGGGGGCGGATGTAAACTTATAGGTTCGAATTTCCTGTTGACGTTTCCATTGCAACGGAAGACGGGTCTCTTTGTCGACCCATAACTGTTCTTTGCTCGGTGTGGCTCCCGGTTTTCCGGGTTGATTGGGAGGGAGCATCATCGGATTGATGATGTTGGGTTTATTTTCCCACTCATAAAAAAGAACTTTACGATTCTCTAACAGCTCTTCTTTAATGAGGTTTTCAGGGAGACAACCTTGGATTTCTGGAAAATCAGATTTACGGAAGTTAGCCAGTTCCTCGGGGAGCGGAAATCCTGCGATGGCTTGGTTCATATCAAAAACGAGGAGGTTATTGGGGGAGGAACTTTCGAAAACGATATATTGATTTTTAATCCAATGTTGCGTCGATTTTCCGCTGGATCGAGTATAGATTCGAGTGGTCGTATTTTTCATCTTACTGACCTCAATGGAGGTTAGGCGATCCACGGCGTTGGCTGTAGGGCTTAATTCAGTTGGATTAATTTGAATGATCCAGCGGGTTCCATTTTTAACCGTCGCTAGGATCGAGGGGGTTTCGGTTGGTTTTGGTTCCTCTGCGTTTAAGGTAAAGGTTCCGATGGTCAAAAGAAGAGTGGCTACTATTTTTTGAAGGAGGGAGGGGGAAGGAGAACAGGGGATTCGTGTTTTCATAAGTTTCGTCTTTAGTCGATCCGTTGTTTTAAGGATTTTTCTTGTGATTCGTATTCAATGTAGGGAGTCGGATTCTGTTTTTGCAATCATAAACGTGCTATTTCGGTCATATCCGTCCAAAATAACTTTGGATTTGATCGATGAATTAGAAGAGGGGGATTGAAATCCTAAAGCAGTTCTCACGCAACGACGCGACGCCGCCACGTCAGAGGGAGAGGATCATGAGCTCTTTCCTTTCGGCGCCTCCTTCGTCGGCTGCCGCCTCCCGAGAATCTCTCCCGTTTCTTTGAAAAAAGGATTTTCAAAAAACGATCAAGTTTCTCTGGAGGGGATCGGTTTCACCTCTCCTCGGAATGAGCTCACGATCCTCTCCTAGTGAAGTAAACTTCCGAAAGACATATAAACCTCTTATAATAAATATTTTATGAAAAAATACAGTTTTAATAGGGAAAGCAGGAAAATAGGAAGAAGACCTTTATTGTTTTAATTCCTTTTTTCCTGCTTTCCCTATTTGAATGTTTTTAAGTTCGCTTCACTCCTGTGCCATTCCCCATTCCATGGGGACAGTTGCTCTAAGGGAAATTCACGGATTGTTTTTGTATGAAGGGAGGGGAAGTTCTGACCTTACTGATCAGATCGGGGGAGTAGGGTTTTAACGTAGCGTCGTGGCGTCGTTGCGTGAGACAATGTATTTAAGGTTTTATTATTTATTCGGGAATTAACTTTTTGGGGTAAGGGGCTCCATAATGAACTTTTTTCAAATAAAGGCCATGTCCAGGAACGCTGGCGGGGGCTTGGGTTCGATCGCATGATGCGAGGATCGACTTTAACTTTTGGAGGGGGAGCCGTCCATCTCCTACATGAAGAGTGGAGCCGATCAGATTTCGAACCATTCGATAGAGGAATCCATTTGCAGTGACTTGAAATCGAAGGAGCTCTGCCTGTTTACGAACTTTGAAATCAAAGATCTCACGAATCGTACTCGCCCGTTCGTAGCCAGGATTGGAGGTGAATGCGGCAAAATCATGATTTCCTTTAAAGGTATCGAGGACTTGTTGGATTCGAGAGAGATCTAACGGCCAAGTGTAGTGAAGGACTTGGCCGAGCAGAAAGGGGGGAAGGACTTTTGCGTTCCAGACGAGGTATTCATAGGTTTTTGCGCGGGCATCGAATCGAGCATGAAAGGTCGCTGCTTTGATTTGAATCTGAGTGATGCGAATTTGAGGAGGAAGATTGGCATTCAGTGCACGAAGAAGAGTCTCGGCCTCAAACTTACGAGAGGCCTTAACGGAAGCGACCTGTCCGATGGCATGAACTCCGGTATCGGTGCGACCGGAGGCCTCGACATGAAGCGGTTCTTTCCAGAGTTTTTCTAAAGCCGATTCAATGAGGCTTTGGACCGTAACCTCTTTCTTTTGACGTTGCCATCCTGCAAAGGAGGCTCCGTGATAAGAGATCGTTAGTTTGTAAGCGACTTTGGATTGAGGGGAGGGCATGGGCGGGAGAGAGGATGGAGGGGCGTTTTAAATGAGTTGTAGTTTTTTTTGGACTCGCCACCGGATATTTTTTCGGACGATAAAACCAATACAGGAGTCGGTTTGGCATCGACAGGGATTATCTTGCCAGACCTCAAAGTCGAAACCGTAATCGATGGAGAGTTCTTCGCCGGTTTCAATGGGGCGATGGCTAAAAAACCAGATTCGATTGTCGCAAAGACGGGGAGTGCAATTTGCCTCGCAGGAGTGATTAATATAGCGAGCAATACTCCCCTTTTTAGAGCCATCGATAAACCATTGGTCATCGAGTTCAAATTGATAAATATCAGAGGCTTTTCCTTGGCTCTTCTTTTTGAGTCTTAGTGCCTCTCGTCGATCGGATTCGGCATGCGTGATTTTTTCGCCTGTATATTCAATGATCTGAGTATGTGAGGGGATGGGGCGTCGAGCGTAAACTCCGCGTCCATGAATCTTGGAATTTCGAACTTCCAGATAGGGGTGAGAGTGGTTCGTGATACGGTCGGTTTTCATAACGGAACTTGAGTGTCGGGATTAATGGCGATTTTAAGAGCGAAGGCAAGGACTCAAATCCTTTTGCCTTTTTAGTTGGTTTATATAGGTTGTTTTTATGAGCGCTTATCGAATTGGAATCGTGACATGTGGCGGGGATTGCCCTGGTTTAAATGCAGTGATTCGTGGGGTGGTCCGTGCTGCAAATCTTCAGGGATGGGAGGTTTATGGATTTGAGGAGGGGTATGAGGGGCTTTTGAATCCCCCTCAATATCGACTGCTTGAGAAGCGTAATACCGCAGGAATTCTTTGTCTGGGAGGAACGATTTTAGGGACTTCGAATCGGGGCCGTTTTGCGGCGAAGGTGGGGCATGGGGAGAAGGCACACATTGATCTTGAAATTATGAATGAGGCTAAAAAAACGCTTCAAGATCTTAAAATCGAGGCGTTGGTTTGTATTGGAGGGGATGGATCTCTTTCGACGGCGCTTCAATTTCAAGAGATCGGAGTGAATGTCGTTGGGGTTCCGAAGACAATTGATAACGATATCTCCTGTACCGCAACCTCTTTTGGCTTTGATTCTGCGATTGAATGTGTCGCCGATGCGTGCGATCGGCTGCACACAACGGCGACGAGTCATCGACGGGTGATGGTCTTGGAGGTCATGGGTCGATATGCGGGATGGATTGCGCTTTATGGGGGAATGGCAGGGGGGGCTGATTTAATATTAGTTCCTGAGATTCCGTTTCATTTTGATTCGGTGGAAAAGTTTATACGACAGAGACGTTCTTTGGGGGCGAAGAGTTCGATAGCAGTGGTGGCGGAGGGGGCCTGTCCTTTGGGAGAAAGTTTTACAACCCTTAAGACACCGGATAAATTAGGAGAGAAAAAGTTAGGGGGAATTGGTCAGCGTGTCAGTGATGAGATCCAAGCTCGAACAGGGCAAGAGAGTCGCTGTGTCGTTTTGGGACATTTACAGCGTGGGGGGGATCCGACGACGACCGATCGACTTTTGGGGACTCGTTTTGGGGTGCATGCGGTGGAACTGATTCGTGAGAAAAAATTTGGGCATATGGTGAGTTATTTGAATTATGAAGTGGGAGCGGTGACTATTTCGGATGCTGTGGGGCTTTTAAAAACCATCCCTCCTCAGAGTCAGATCATTGCGGCGGCACGGGCAACGGGAATTAGTTTTGGGGATTGATTTAAAAAATTTGACTAAAATACGTTATTCCGTACGTTAAGAAGATGGAAACATTGTCGGTTACAAGCGCCAGATCAAATCTTTATTCCCTGATTGATGAAGCGGGAGAGTTTCATCGACCGATTCAGATTATTGGGAAGCGACACAATGCGGTTTTGATTTCCGAAGCGGATTGGAGGGCCATTCAAGAGACCTTATTCCTTTGTTCGATTCCGAAAATGAGAGAGACGATTTGTCAGGGAATGGCCATTCCGATTAAAAAATGTAGAAAGAAACTGGATTGGTGAACTGGAGTCTTCTCTATACGAATCAAGCCCAGAAGGATGCTAAAAAGCTCTCAGCTAGCGGCTTACGAAATAAAGCGGAGAAGTTATTAGAGGTTCTCGAGAGAGATCCTTTTCAAAATCCTCCCCCCTTTGAAAAATTAGTAGGAGATCTTCAGGGGGCGTATTCACGGCGGATCAATATTCAACATCGCATCGTCTATCAGGTCTTATTGAAGGAGCGAATCGTCAAAGTCCTTCGCCTTTGGACTCATTACGAATAAATTTTGGGAGTTGAACTGTCGTAAGATTCGCTCTAATGAAAGACCATGAATTTCAAACAACGATTTTTTCATCATTGGCCAGCGAAAGTGGGGGCCTTTTTTGCGGCCTGTTTGTTATGGATCGTTTTGAAGGAGGCCTTTGAACCTGGAACGCTGGATCAAATCCTCACGGGGACTCGGGTGAATCCCTCGCAAGTTTTAGAAAAGTAGTTTCTATTTTAGAAAGTGAGATCAGTATGAAGTCCTCTATTTTTGGGACCGATGGGGTTCGTGGAACTGCCAATCGTTATCCTGTGACGGCGGAGGTGGCGCTCCAGATTGGAAAAGCGGTTGCCTACGTTTTTAAGCAAAATCATCCCCAGCCTCAGATTGTGATTGGGAAGGATACACGACTTTCTGGATATATGCTGGAGAGCGCTTTGGCGGCAGGGATTACGTCGATGGGGGTCAATATTGCCTTATTAGGCCCGATTCCAACTCCCGCGGTGGCTCATTTGACACGTACTTTACGTGCGGCTGCAGGGGTCGTGATTAGTGCCTCCCACAATCCGTTTGAGGATAATGGAATAAAGATTTTTCAAGGGAATGGCTATAAATGTGAAGATAGGCTGGAGGCGAAAATTGAAGAGCTTCTTTTTTCGGAGACCTTAGAGAAGGCGACTCCTTCTGGAGATAAAATCGGTCGAGCGGTTCGGATTGATAAAGCGGATGCGCGGTATTCGGAGATGGCAAAAGCCTCTTTTCCAGAGGAATTGAATCTCTTTGGGATGAAGATTGCGTTAGATTGTGCGAATGGAGCGGCCTACAAAACCTCGCCCGAAGTTTTAACTGAATTAGGGGCCACGGTGACTCTTTTGAATCATCAGCCGAATGGACTTAATATTAATGAAAAATGTGGGAGCACCTATCCAGAGGTTGTCTGTGCGGCGGTGAAAGCGACTGGGGCGCATGTGGGAATTTCGCATGATGGGGATGCGGATCGTGTGATTCTTTGTGATGAAAAGGGGGAGTTGGTCGACGGAGATGAGGTTTTGGCGATTCTTGCTTTGAATCTTTTGGCGCAGGGAAGACTTGCTCAGAAAACCCTTGTGGCGACGGTGATGAGTAACTTTGGACTTGATGAGACCTTAGAACAGGCGGGGGGGCGAGTGATTCGGACTGCGGTCGGGGATCGCTATGTGATGGAGGCGATGATTGCGGAGAATTTAAATTTAGGGGGAGAGCAATCGGGGCATGTGATTGTTCGGGATCACGTGACCACAGGGGATGGATTAATTACGGCACTTCAGATTTTAAGGATCATGCGTGAGAGTGGAAAACCGTTGAGTGAGCTTAAAGGGTGTTTAAAAAAGTACCCGCAAAAACTCGTGAATTTAAAAGTTAAAGAGAAACCGCCATTGGAGTCGATTTTGGGGTTGAGTGAACGAATTGCGTCGGTGGAAAAGGAGATGGCGGGCAAAGGGAGAGTCTTGTTGCGTTACTCGGGGACTGAGTCGAAGATTCGGTTGTTATTAGAGGCGCGAGAAGAGGGGAAGATAGAGAGCTGGTCCGAGCAGATTATGGAAGTCATTCGCCAGCAATTAGGGGTTGATAAAAGCGGGAGCTAAATCATCGGCTTTGTTAAGGAGACCGTCGAGCTCACGAACCTCTCAGTGGTAAATTCTCGGATTGTTTTAATGGAGCGGCATGGATCAGGGGTGGATTTATCTCTTTCGCTTTAGGCTAATCGCTTCTAGCCAATAGCTGCTCTTTGTTCCCCCCTTCGCCCATGCCGCTCCGTCAGCTGACGGATCGACGCTCCATTTCTCTTTTAAAAATAGGGAGGAGGCTCGGAGGAGCCGTGGTCGGAACGAGGGGGGAGGGATTTAACGTTACGAAACCCCTGCTCGACAATCAGCCATGCCACTCGGTTGATAGGGATCTACTGATTTTCATATTGAAACCTCTGAAGGAATCCGCAAGATCTCAGCTCTTTATGAGCGATCTCACGTCCAATGAACTCCGTGTCCAGCTCCCGACTTTCGAGGGACCGTTGGACCTGCTTCTCTATTTAGTGAAGCAGGAGGAGGTGGATATTTATAATATTCCGATCGAACGAGTGACGCAGCAGTATCTCAAATATATCGAGCTGATGCAGCAGATGGATCTAGAGGTTGCAGGAGAGTTTCTCGTCGTTGCGGCGACTTTGGTTTATATTAAAAGTAGAACTCTGATTCCCAAGAGCGATCAAGCCCCGCTTCTAGAGGAGGATGAGGAGTTGCAAGATCCTCGTTGGGAGTTGATTCGCCAATTGGTTGAATATAAGAAATTTAAAGAGGCGGCGGTTCATTTGGATTCACGGTTAGCGTATCGAGATAAAATCTATCTTCGGGGTCATTTTCAATGGAATGAGGCATGGAATACTCCGACGGCGCGAAAGGGGGCGGTAGGGGCGATCGAACTCATGGATGCTTTGAATCGGGTCCTTTCGAAGCTTCGTCAAGCCCCTGATTCCAGTAAGTACTTTGATGAGAAATTCACCGTGGGTGAAAAAATGGATTTTATTCGGAAGTTGGTCACTTTCCAAGAGCATACTCCCTTCTCTCAGCTCTTTGCGGAGGCGGCTTCACGCTTTGAAGTGGTTGTGACTTTTTTGGCTTTGTTGGAACTTCTGAAACAGTGTGAAATTTCAGTCCATCAGGAGGGAGAGTTTTCCGAGATTACGATTCGTCCACGAGATCCCTCTGTCCCCGTAGATCAAGAGGAGGGGAGGCAGGAAGAGTCGGGGTCGTCTCGAGCGTTAAGTGCCGCTTCTGCTCCTTTAGATCAGGAGGGAGAGATCGAGGAGGGGGACTTCGATCCTGGGATTGAGGAAGAGGGATTGGAGTCAGAAAATGAGGATGGGGATAATAAAGAGACCGTGTAAAGTGTTATTAATAATAGGAGAGGATTTGACCCCTTTCCATGAATGAGAATTTTGAAAAAGAAGACTATATGGATCTGAAGGGAATCGTTGAGGCGATCATATTCGCCAGCTCAAAACCGCTTTCGGAGCGGCAAATTGTGAATCTGCTCAAAAAGGCAGCGAAGGCAACTCCATTACCGGAGACCGAGATTTTACAGGAGATTAAAGAGTCGGAGGTTGCCGATTTGATTCAACAAATTAAAGTTGATACGGCAGACCGAGGACTCCAGCTTCAGGAGGTGGGGGGAGGATATCGCTATACAACTCATCCAGAGACAGCGAATTGGGTTCGACAGCTTTTTGATGAACCCCGGTCCTTCAAATTAAGTGCTTCAGCCTTAGAGACATTGGCGGTGATTGCCTATCGTCAACCGACGACACGGGCGGAGATGGAATCAGTTCGAGGAGTGGCCGTAGATGGGGTTTTAGATACACTTTTAGAGCGAGGAATGGTGCGTTCGGCCGGTCGTGCGGAGACCCCTGGGCGGCCTGTTTTGTATGAAACGACCCCTGATTTTTTAGAGATTTTTGGGCTTGGAGGATTAGATGAATTGCCGAATATCGATGAACTCCGAAGAGTGCTCGTCAAGGTCACCGAAGAAAAACAAGTTCAGGAACAGTCTCATGAATCTCGACAAACTACGCCTACAGATCGACCAACTGGATCAGAAGATTCTTCGTCTGCTCAATGAGCGGTTGAATTTGGCCCCGGTCATTGGTCAAAAGAAAAAACTCGTCGGGAGCGCAATTTTTGCTCCTGAACGAGAGGAGCTATTGTTACAACGTTTATTGAGATCGAGTCGAGGTCCCTGTCAGGAAAAGGATTTAAGGGCGATTTATCGTGAGATTTTTTCCAGTTCACGGGCACGTCAGGGAGGCCTCACGATTGGGATTCCGGCCGATGATCTGGCAAGCTATGGGATGGCTCAAACGATTTTTGGAAATCAAGAGCGTTATCAAGGAATAGAGGGGATTGAGGTTGGACTGAGTTCACTTCAGAAAAGAAAAATCGATCTTCTTTGCATTCCGATGAGCGTTTGGCTCGCCTCCGAGGCCTTTTCTCGGAATAATGAGAAGCTTTCTCGGCGTTTTTCGCTTTTTCTGCAAATTCAACCCCCTGTTTTTAATATCCATCAAAAGAGATCTCCACTTCCTCCTTATTGGATTTTGACCGACAAAGCGTTATTTCAGCCCGATGCAGAAACTCAGTCAGGGTGGTTCTTTTTTGAGGGGCGGCCGAATCCACAATCCCGAGCCGTTCTTCAAAGTTTTTTCAAGGAGGAGGGGTGGGAGCCTTCGATTGATCGAGTGATTGAGTATTCCAATCGACAAACTTGGCGCTGTGGTGTTGAGTGGAGAAAAGTTTTGAGCCCTACTGAATACAAGAATTGGAAGCTTAAGTTGAGGAAACTAAAGACGTTTCAATCCTCCGTGATCATTAGCTCTGAACGGAATCTCGGATGAGCGAATCAAATCCAATTAAAATTACCCCGCCGACTCCTGCAATCCCCAAGCAGGACTCCTCTTCCGTGGACTCTTCGAAAAATGAGGAAACTAAGCCTATTTCGATTCAACCCCCCAAGAAGACCCCCGATCTCGCAAAGGTTTCTCAACCGATTCGGATTCCCTCGCTTTTCACCTCTGATCAGGAGACTGCGAAACCGAATTCTATTGGGAAGGCAGAGCTTCAGAAGGATTCGACCCAGCGAATGGGGTCATGGTTTCAACCGAAGAAGAAACAAGCGGAGTCCGATTTATCAAAGAGTCCCCCCAAAAGTGGACCTATTCAGATTCCGGCCCCTTCTCCGTTACCGGTCGTTCCTGAGTTAGAACCTTCCAGACAAGTTTCTTCGAATCAAGGTGCGGCTAAGGAAGAGAAAAAGGGAGAAGAAAGTGCATTTCCATGGGTGGCTCGTGATCGTTCGGATGAAAAGCCGGAGATTCTTTTACCTCCGATCGAGACCGCGCCGATTCCGATTGCCAAAAAAGGGGGGGCAGCAACACCGCTCCCTTCTCCGATTAAAGTCAAGTTTCCCATTTCCGAGGAGCCGACGCAGGAAAAACCGAAGGAGACCGAGACCCCAAAGGAGACCGTTCTTCCACCGGTTAAGGGAGTGCCTCCCTTTATTCAGTCGACAGCTCCCAGTCCGTTAACAAAGCCGATGGAGTCTATTCCCTTGGAGAAAGAAGAGGGGGGAAAAAAGGAGATTGAGGAGGTCAAGAGTTCTGATTCTCCCTCCGTTCCTCAAGATCAAAACCCTGGATTGCTTTCTCGTAAGCGCTATGAAGAAAAGGGGGTCAAGACAGAGGTTCCTTCGAAAGAGCCTGCGCTTAAGAAAGCCTTTCCTCTTTGGCTTCGAATTATTCTTTGGATTTTGATTCCGTTGGCGATTGCGGGAATCGGATATACTTATTACTTACACTATCGAGAGACGAAATTGGTTGGAAAGCTTTCTATTTCAAATCTACGTCTCGATCGAAAGATTTATATTGTTAATAATTTTAGCGCTGACGTTCATGTTCTTGCGGGTGAATATAAAGAGAGACTCCAACCGGTTCGAGATCAGATTAAAGATCGTGAGGTCGTCGTCAGACGAGCCAAAGGAGATGTTTCCTCGATCGAAGAGCGGATTAAAATTGTTAATCAAGAGTTAGGAACGATTCAAAAAGAGATTGATCTTCAAATGGAATCGGGAAAATCATTTCAAAAAAGAATTTGGGAAACCGAGGGAATGATTGTTGAAAAAGAGTATGAGAGACAGTTGGATCTTTTTAAGAGTGGAGTACAAGAACGAGTCAAGGGGTTGCAGATTAAATGGGAACCCGGTGATTTGCGCTCTCCAGAAGTATGGGCGAATGCCTTTCGCTTAGGGCTTTATGATGCGCCTAAGGGAGTTAAGAATTCAGTGGAGCGAGAGTGGATTGAGAAAGAGCTTCAGAAATGGCGTGAATTCGAAACAAAGTGGGAGACTGGGAAGGAGAATATTCGAGATCGAATCGATCAATATCAAGCGAAGATTAATGATAAGGTTGTGACCTTAAAAGAAAGAGCCCAGGTTTTAGAAACTAAAACGATCGAGGCCAATCAAGAGTTGGCTCCGTTAAGAGAGGAACTCGCAAGTGCGGAAGGAGATTTGAAGGAATCTCAAGCGGAGGAGAGTAATTTCTTAGACTACTACTATAAACAAATTCTAGAGCTTCCAGAGAAGAATGTTCGAGCGATGATTGACCTGCGTGCGGATAACACCTTTTATTGGGGAAAGATTCATGAAAATAAGGCCTTTCCTGCAGGAAACTATCTTTTATTTGTCAGAGGGAAAAAAGGAGATGAGGATTACTGGACGATGATCGAGTTCCCATTGATTGAATTTCACAAAACGGATATTGAAATCACGCAGTCGGCATTTATTTCAATTGCGGACTATTTAAAGTAATCCTGATTTTGTTTTCGCTAAAAGAGGGATGGAGTTGAAACGTACCGATTTATGAAAAATAAAAACAATCATGTTTGGTTTCGTTCGATGGCCTCAGAGGAGGAAGAACTTTGGAGAGAGCGACTCGTGGAATGGAGTTTGGATCGATTAGTTTTTCTTCAATCAAATCGCAGTTATTTTGTTCACGTCTATGCGATTTCCCTCGCAAAGGCGCAAAGTCTCAAACGAAAATGGGGAGGGACTTGTCGAGCGATTAAACCCTATGAGACCTCGCCGGAGATTGAGCTTAATCTTTTTGGTAAATTTAAAGTACAGTCTCGGGAGATCTTGCGGCCAGATCCGAAAGTTTTATGGGTTCCTGCCGAAATGGCCTTTGGGACAGGAGATCATCCGACAACGGCGATGATTCTTCGCCAGATGATTCGTGAAAAGGGATGGGAGAAATCTGAGGTCTTGGATATTGGTTGTGGCTCTGGAATTCTTGCATTAATGGCACGCAAGTTAGGGTGCCAGAATGTTTTTGGATTTGATAATGATCCTGCCTGTGTTCGTATTTCAAAAACCAATGAGGAGCGGAATTTTGAGAGGCCTGCCATTGTTTGGAAAGAAGGGACCCTTGGAAAAATAAAATTCAGGAAAACTCACGACTATGTATTGGCGAACCTCTACTCCGGCTTATTGCAAGACTATGCCAAAGAGTTTAAGGGATTATTAAAGCCGAGAGGAAAAATGATTTGCAGTGGTATCTTAAGGATTGATCTTCCTCCAACAATTCAGGCATTTAAAATTGCAGGACTGCAGGTTAAACAGATCCAGACCAAAGGGAAATGGTCGATGCTCGTGCTTCAAAAATAGGTATTACTTCCACCAATAGAGCTGCTGATTTTTTGCCTCGATGCAGGCCGAGGGGATTGTTTGATCGCGTTGGAGAAGTCGATCGACCATTTCCTGTTTATCGGCTCCTTTGACTAAGAACCAGGTTTCGTGGGCGAGATTGAGTGCAGGATAGGTTAAGGTCACGCGAGTCGTCTCAAGTTGTGGAACTCGATTCGAGATCGCATAATGTTTATTTTCTTGAAGGGCCTTAGTTCCCGGAAAGAGCGAAGCCGTATGCCCATCGGTTCCGATCCCAAGGAGGACAAGATCAATCGAGGGTTGAGGTCCCAAAAGTTTGATTAAGTTCTTTTCATAGTTTGCCGCAGCAATCGCGGGATCTTCCGAGGAGTGCCAGCTTTGAAAGGCGAAGGGAGAGATTCCAGCTCCCAGAGAGGAGCGAATCATTTTTTCATTACTATCGGCGTGATCTGGTTTGACCCAGCGTTCATCACCGAGCCACCAAACGATTTGACTCCAATCGAGGTCTAGACCATGAAGAGCGGCATAAAGTTCTTTTGGGGTGCTTCCTCCGGAAAGAGCGACATGAAATCTTCCCCGTTTAAGAATCGCTTCCTTGAAGAGTTGCTGGAAAC
Organism: Akkermansia muciniphila; assembly: GCA_945883905.1. GTDB lineage: Bacteria > Verrucomicrobiota > Verrucomicrobiia > Methylacidiphilales > CAMAQI01 > CAMAQI01. The sequence goes on from CAMCYL010000066.1 coordinate 13,482, forward strand.
GTTGAAGAAGCGACTGAAGCCACGTTTCACGGGAGTCAAAAGTGTGGGAGATCATGATTAGAGAGCATTAGAATATTAAATGAAAAGAGCAAGAAACTCCTCAAGATAAATAATATTAAAGCCAGTTCTCGCGCCACGCCGCGACGCCGCCACGTCAGAGAGGGAGAGGATCGTGATCTCTTTCCTTTCGGCGTCTCCTTCGTCGACTCCCGCCTCCCGAGAATCTCTCCCGTTTCTTTGAAAAAAGGATTTTCAAAAAACGATCGAGTTTCTCTGGAGGGGATCAGTTTCACCTCTCCTCGGAAAGAGCTCGCGATCCTCTCAGGGAGAAATTCTCAGATTGTTTTAATGGAGCGCCGACCGGCTCCCCCGATCTCGCATGGGCGTCAACTGAAGAGAAGAGAAAATACAATATTCACCGCAGAGTAAACGGAGGATAACGGAGGTTATGATTGTTTTAAGTCGAAGAAAAAGGCGGCTATCTTTGCTTTCAAAAAATAGAGAATTGAATTTTTCCTCTGCGGCCCTCCGTTTACATTGCGGTGAAAAAACAGTCTTTTCGTGTGTTAGGTTGACGCGGATGCGATCTGTATCGGGGCTGGGCGGCATGGATCAGGGGTGGATTTATCTCTTTCGCTTTGCGATGGGAGTGCGTGAGACAATGTCTTTAAGGATTTTTTGTTTTGGACACCGCGAGTTGCAAAATTTGGGTTGAACGATCCTCATGATCTCGTATGTTGTTCCTTGGGATCAAAGGTTGTCGATCGTATGAAATCATCGACAATTTTTAGAGCTAATCTAAAAACTCACAGATCAATGATGGGCAAAACTAGTTTAAAAGAATTGGTTTACTTCGGTAAATCAGGGAGCTTTACCCATGCTATTGCCAAAAAGATCGGAAAATCAAGGACCCTCATCTCCAAGGATACGATCGCCGAGGTTCTTGACTACGTTCGTCAAGATCTCTCTCGAGAAGCGATTGTTCCGATTGAGAATTCCTCTGGAGGAATGATTGTTGCGACGATTGATGAACTCGTGAGTTCAGAAAACTCGCTCGTCATTAAAGAGGAGTACTCCCTGAATGTGAAGCTTCACCTGATGGCAAAAGGGCCCTCCAAGATATTAAAGATCTACTCTCATTTTGTCCCTTTTCACCATTGTACTCAATGGCTCAAATCAAATCATCCCCATGCAGAACAAGTGGTGGTGAACAGCACCTCGGAGGCGGCAAAGCTCGTCTCGATGGAAAAGAATGCGGCGGCCATCGCTCAAATCTCTTCAGCGAAAGAGTATAACTTAAAAATTCTTAATAGAAACATTGGGGATTACGCTACCAATATTACTCAATTTTATCTTCTGGGACATCCATCAAAAGATCGGAAAAAGGGGGAGGAAACGAGTTTATCGGTCGTTTTGAGGAATAAGGCCGGAAGTCTTCATGACTTCCTCTCTATTTTTGCAAAAAATGGGGTTAATTTAAAGCGTATCATGTCTCGTCCTATTCCCGGACGGGTTAATAACTACGTTTTCTTCTTCAGTGTAGAGGCAGATATTAATGATCCTTCGATGCAAAAATCAGTGAAGCAAGCCGGTAAGTTGACTCCAGATTTGAGAGTTTTGGGGTCCTATCCTGTACATCCCCCTTTCGATTCTTGAAGTCGCTCGGCGCTCCATTTTTAAATTCTTAATGCAAGAAATGAGTTTATGAAAGGATCTGAGTCTCCCTTGAAGTAAGGCGCTACCGTCCAAAACAACTCTGGATTTGAGAGGTGAATTTGAGGAGGAGGATTCAAATTCTAAAACAGTTCTCACGCAACGCCGCGACGCCGCAACGTCAGAGAGGGAGAGGATCGTGAGCTCTTTCCTATCGGCGCCTCCTTTGTCGGCTGCCGCCTCCCGAGAATCTCTCCCGTTTCTTTGAAAAAAGGAATTTCAAAAAACGATCGAGTTT
>CAMCYL010000067.1 GCA_945883905.1 Akkermansia muciniphila
GCTCTTTCCGAGGAGAGGTGAAACCGATCCCCTCCAGAGAAACTCGATCGTTTTTTGAAAATCCTTTTTTCAAAGAAACGGGAGAGATTCTCGGGAGGCGGCAGCCGACGAAGGAGGCGCCGAAAGGAATGAGCTCACGATCCTCTCCCTCTCTGACGTTGCGGCGTCGCGGCGTTGCGTGAGAACTGCTTTAGGATTTCAATCCCCCTCTTCGATTTTCCCTCTCAAATCCAAAGTTGTTTTGGACGGTAGTGAGAATTAACCCTGTTCTTACATTGGAGAGAGAGGTAAATTCATCTTCAATGCAAGAACTGGATTTGAGGACGAGGAGGAAAAAGTCAAAATACCCTCCCTTCGCCCATGCAGCTCCGTCAGCTGACGGATCGGCGCTCCATTTTTAATTTCTAATACCAGAAATGGGTTGAACCTTGATGTCCAAAATGGAAAACACCCGAAACGACGCTTGCGAAATAGAATTCACGCTCCATGGTCTAATCTCATGAATGCGTGGCTCTATTTATTTTTGGCAGGAGTTTTTGAAATCGGTTTTACAACCTTCATGCGTCTCTCCGATGGCTTTCGTCGTTGGGAATACATAGTTCCGTTTGCCATTTGTGCCCTCCTCAGCTTCGGACTCCTCACCCTCTCCGCTCGTACGATCTCCCTCGGGATCGCCTATGCGGTATGGACCGGAATGGGGGCCGCTGGAACCTTAATCGTCAGCCGCCTCTACTTTAAAGATCAGTTTAGCCTCATGCAAATGGGGTTTGTTCTCCTGATTATTATTTCGGTGATCGGATTAAAGTACTCGAATCCTCCTCAAAGTTAGAGTTGACTCTTGATCCGCTCATCCTCAGCATTCACCTCCCAATCTTTATCCTATGATTCACCATATTTGCCTTTTAGAAGCCAAACCGACCGTGGCGGGAGAAAAACTCGAAACCTTAATGGTTGAAACGCGTATCCGTCTTCTGAAAATTCCCGAGGTCAATAATCTCCGAGTCGGCAAAAGAATCGATGTCGCAACCAATCCTCACACCTTCTTTTTCTCCTTCGATTGCGATAATATGGATAAACTCGCCTCCATGCAGGATAGTGCTATTTTTACGCAATTTCAAAAACAGATCCTCGATGCCTATACCATCAGCTACATGATGATCAATTATGAGATGGAGCCGGGGAAAGATATTAAATATTCCTAAGCGAAAGAGGACCCTACTCAGAATCGAGGACTTTTTTAAGATCTTGTGAAAATATCCTCCTTTCTTTCTCTCGCCCTTCAACGAATTCAGATCTGAATCTACGACCGAGGTTCCTGTGGCTAAAAAACCGTTCAATAAAAATAATAATCTCCCAACGATCTCCACCGATATCATCGGTGCCCCCCTTTATAGCTCAGAGGCCGAAAAAGCGGTCCTAGGCTCGATGATTTCTCATCCGCAAGAGGTTAATTATAAAGTGATGGAGGTTGGCATCAAACGATCCGATTTCTTTGTCCCTGCTCACCAAGAGATTTTTGAAGCAATCCTCACCCTCGATGCCAAAAGTCAACCGATCGATATTCCTATTCTTCATCAATACTTTGAAGATCGAAAACTGGCGGATATCATCGGCAGTCCCGGCATTTTAGCGGAACTCGTTGCCGGAGTCGCCACTCATCTTAATACCGAATCCTACGTCCGAATCGTCAAAGGAAAAAGCGTCCTCCGCCAGCTTCAATCCGCCTGCCAATCGATTGCTCAAGATATTGCCGACCGTCCTGATGAAGTGGAGTCGGTCCTAGATCTTGCAGAAAGCTATGTCTTTGCGGTGAATTCAGAGGCTGACACCAAGGCCGCCGTCACGATTCGGGATGAAATCAAACGGACCTTAATTCAGATCGAACGCTACCGAAAGATGAAAGGAAAAATGACCGGTATTCCGACCGGATTTTTCAAACTCAATAATTTAACAGGGGGATGGCAACCGACCGATATGATCGTTCTCGCTGCCCGTCCCGGTGCCGGAAAAACAGCCCTCGCTCTAACGTTCGCAAAAGCAGCGATGAAGGAACGTTATAATGAAGAAAAAGATGATTGGGTCAAACCCGGTTTCGGCGTTGGGTTTTTCAGCTTAGAAATGGGCAACAATCAAATCATGCTTCGACTCCTCTCCTCCTATGCAGGAATTGGACTTAAAAAGATCCGTACGGGTGACCTTGAAGATCATGAGATGGAAAATATCTCCTTGATCGGAGAGGAAATGCGAGAGCTTCCGATGTACATGGATGACTCGAGTATGCTCACCATCAATCAACTCCGCGCAAAAGCGCGACGGATGAAAAAACAGTTTCATATCGATATGATCATGGTCGATTACCTCCAGCTCCTCCGTGCGGAATCGGTCCAAGCTCGCGACAGCCGTCAAAATGAGGTCGCCGAAATCTCTCGCGGAATCAAGGCCCTCGCCAAAGAGCTTCATGTCCCGATCCTCGTCCTCGCTCAGCTCAATCGTAAATCAGAAGAGGCGAAACAGGAACCGGGACTCCATAACTTACGTGAATCGGGCGCGATTGAACAAGATGCCGATATCGTGATGCTCCTTCATAAAGAGGAGCAAGAGGCCGATCCCGCCTCCGCCGGAAACCCACGACCCGAAATGCGAAACTATAAACTCATCATTGCCAAACATCGAAACGGTCCGACGGACAGTATCGATGTTGTTTTCAATGGAGCCTGCACTCGCTTCGAAGACCCTAATCGTCACGAGGGATAAAATAATAATCTTATGTTCCGCAGGCTCTCCCTTTTTTTAGCAATCACGACCCCCATCTCCATCGCTCTCTGGTGGTGGAGTAAGACCGCCTCCTTTGAATGTCAATACGACCCGATTATTCAACCGATCGCTCAGGTGAATAAAATCGATCCCCTCCTTGTTCGCGCCGTCATTTGGCGAGAAAGCCGATTTAAAGCAAATTGTAAAGGTCGAGATGGAGAAAGAGGTCTCATGCAAATCATGGAGATCGCTGCGGAGGATTGGAGTATTCGTGAAAAAGTAAAAAACTTTGATCCCGAAACCCTTTACGATCCCCACGTTAATATTGAGGTCGGAACTTGGTACCTGAGTCGCTCCTTACGTCGTTGGAATGAAACGGATAACCCCCTCATTTTTGGACTCGCTGAATATAACGCTGGACGATCAAACGCCTTACGATGGGTAGACCCCGACTCCCCGCTCAGTTCAGAAGCATTTCTCAGACGAATCGATTACCCCACAACTCTTCGCTACGTCGAAATCATCCTCAAAAAACATCAGCAATATCAAAGAGGTTACATTCAACCCCCTTGGGTGACCCTCTGGATCGATTGGAAACCAAAGATCCTTCGAAAAATCGGTTATAAGAATTAACCGAGTTCTTACATGAGAAATTAAAATATGGAGCGCCGACCGGCTCGCATAGGCCTCAACTTAAGGAGAAGAGAAAATCCAATTTTAACCGCGGGGTAAACAGAGGGCAACGGAGGAAAATTCAATTCACTCATTGTTTAAAAGCCAAGACACCTATTAAAAACCGTATTCTCTACACTACTGTCCAAAACAAAAAAACTTAAATACATTGTCTCACGCAACGACGCCACGACGCGACGTTAAATCCCTACTCCCCCCCCTCGTTCTGACCACGGCTCCTCCGAGCCTCCTCCCTATTTTTAAAAAGTTCTCGAAAAGAAGCTTTCGATCTCTTTTTAAAAACAGGGATCTATCGCTTACGCTCTTGAGCTCAGAACTTCCCCCCCCTTCATACAAAAATAATCCGAGAATTTCTCCCTGAGAGGATCGTGAGCTCACGATCCTCTCTCTCTCTCTGACGTGGCGTCGTCGCGGCGTTGCGTGAGAACTGCTTTAGGATTTCAATCCCCCTCCACCATTTCCCCTGTGAAATTAAATTTTAATTTGGACGGTAGTGATCTCTTGATCCATTGCGTGACTCCGCGACCTTGGCGGTTAAAACTCCCATTCCCATTCCTATTCCTGCTTCCGTGCCTTCCTTAGAGGATTCCTATTGCAGAATCTGAGTTAAAATCCGTATCTGACACCGAGATCGAGTTGGTGGGCGCTATAACTTTGATTTAAGAGTTCTGTTTGATAGCTTGCGGTCACACTCCAATGATCATCCGGTGTCACCGTCAGTCCTACACGGGTATTCATGGACTCTGGATCTAACTTTCGGGTCTCACTGCTAAACCAATTTCCTCCCGCTAAAAATCGGGACTGAATCTTTCGAGGATCCAGATACTCATGGCCCCAACTCAATCTTAAACTCGGTTGAAAGCCAATTCCTGACCATTTCCAAAAACTCTGTATTCTCACTCCCAGTTGATGTCGAAGTGATTCTTGTACCTGATCGGCAATCTCCAACGAGGCCGCACTCCCTTTTTCCTGATACCGATCGTTCATCACTCGATCATAGGCCAAACTTCCCGTCGGTCCAAAACCCCAATTCCTCCATCTCATCTCATACCCCAGTTCACTTGACCCTTGAAGCACTACCCCCTCTGTACTCCCTTGGGATCGCTCCCCTAAAAAACCTAGCGACCGATCGGTCTCATAAAAAAGCTTTCCCGCCCCTGCATATCCCCCCCAATACAACCCCCTCCACTCCCGATGCCCGTAAATGCCCCCTCCCCCTCGATGACTCTCCATGATCGAATCTTGTAATCTTAAACTTGTCTTTGTATATCCCTCCCAAAGCATCAACCCTGCTGTCCATCCGTTTTTAAACGTATGATCCATTCCCACTTGACTCCCCATCCCATAAAACTGATACCCTGACTTTTGGGCCTCTCTCTCCACCTCCCCCCAACTCCCCGTCCCATTGATCCAATAGCTCCATAAATGCTCCTTTCTCTTCAATACATACGGAACCTCCAGACTCGCAATCGGTTCATAGTCATAATTCCCCTCCAAATCGGTGAGGCTCATCCCATTGAGAGTCATCCCCCCACTGCTTCCTGCTTGTAATTGATCGATTCGACTCGTAAATCCGCTCTGCAACGCCTGTGACCCCTGCAATACCGTTTGGGTCATCGACTCAAGATTCACTGGATCCATTGCGACTAAAGCCCCTTTAAGCTCCTGCGTTGTGAGCTTCATCAACCCCGCTGTCAAAACTTCACGGGCAGATCGATCCGTTAACCTCTGATCAACACTCGTCGTCACTATTCCATTAAGCGCTTTTCCCAACGATTGCTCCGAGGCTGAAAGATTCGAAACATCCCGTGCATAGTCCCCCGGGGTCGCATAGACATTCACTTCCGTTCCGGTGTACTCGGCCACAAATCTTAAAGAACCAGGGTTTGCACTGCTGTCCACTGAAGCATAGGATCCCGTCACAGAGGATCCCCTAATTAAGGTAAACTTCTGACCATAGACAGGTGCAAAATTCGATGAACTCGTAAATTGCGTCTGCGGCTTTAATGTCCCTCCACTTAAGACCACTGCTCCTGACGCATTGATCTGAGAAAAGCTTCCAGAACCAGAACCACCGCTCGCCCCATCAATCAAAAAAGTCTGAGTTGTCATTGTCCCACTTTGATAATTAGGAACCGATAGAGAGGCAGGAGTAGAAATGGAGAATAAATATTTCACTAGTAAATAACTATTCACCTGATTAATTTCCGAATCCGTAAGCGCACGATTGTAAATCAAGACCTCAAAAATATCCCCATTCAAATTCTGGCCACTACTAGTGTGAGTGCCCAAGCGGAATTTCATATTTGTCGTAGTGAAATCTGTCGACGGTGTAGTCACTGATTGATTCAACTGATTGTTAATATACGAACGCAAATCGGAATTACCGTTTCGAATCTGAGTTCCTACAAAAGTAGAATAAAGACTCGTTGTGTTATTGGGAGCTGTAGCAAAAGTATCAATTCCATTCATTTGCATTCGCAGCCGTCTTATCGAGGCATTAGCCTGAAAAACAACACTTTCGACAACCGAGACTCCAGACACAGAAGGGGCATACTGGAAAACAGAAGCGTTGGCGCCTGTTGTGATTGAGGAAATATTAGCCACGTAGAAAATTGTATGCGATTGATTAAGTGTCGCATTGGCACTGATTAATGAATCGTTAAATCCATCAAAACGCACTGATGCATTACCATTTAAAACATCGCGCTGCCAAGTGGGACGCTCCGTTGCCGATTGTGTAAGATTATTTCCAGCAGTACTTGCATCGTTCCATGTACTGACACTCGATCCGTTAGAGAGACCTGATATGGCATTTGCATTTAACCAAAGATCAAGATCTGAGTCCGAAACATTGGGAACTCCATTATTAATGACTTGTGCAGAGTTATTTTGTGTTAAAAAAAAATACAAAAATAGTAAAAAAAAACATTCTCATAATTTTTTTGTAAAAATTATTGAGAAATTCTTTTCTCAAGCTGAGGATCTTTAGGAATCCCCAATTCCATCGCTTTTTTATAATGCTTACGCGAAAGCTCTTTAGAAGGTGGATTCTGTGTGGCGTAAATCACCGCTAAATTAAAATGAGCATCTCCGTAGGTCGGATCGAGCTCAACCGCTTTACGAAACTCCTGCTCAGCCGCCTCTTGCCATCCTTTTTGAGAGCAAGCGATTCCAAGGAAATTACGACTACGCGCATCATTCGGCTCTAAGGTCGTCGCCTTTGTCAAAACTTGGACGGCGTCATCATAACGATTCATTTGGTAGTAAACAATTCCCAAGGATGAATGAGAGAAATAGTCGTTCGGATTCAACTTAATGGCCTGCTTCAAAGCCTCTTCCGCCCCTGAAAGATCTTGCATCTGAAAACGGGTCACCCCGAGATTGGACCACGCATACAAACTCTCCGGATATTTTTCCGCCATCTCTTTATATTTCTCGGCTGCCTCTGCGAAACGGCGGCGCGCAAATAGATCACTTGCCTCTTGCGCAATACTGCGCACCTCTTCAGGAACAACGGCTTTCGTTCGATAATCATAACTATTACCCGCATCCTCCGGAATGGTTCGTTGAGGACTCGAAGAGGAACTCGTCGACCCCTGATCGATCATCGGCTGAGTATTAAAATCGTTCGAGGGTGTTGTTGAATTATGATTTTGCTGGAGCGGCGCCTTAAATCCTTGATCCGGATTGAGAATATCAACATTCATCGGTGTATGAAGCATTGATAACTCCTCAGCACTCAATACCACTAAAGGAGAACTCAACAGATCAATTTGCTGACGCAGAACCTCAGACTTGACCTTCAAATTCAAAAGCTCTTCCAAGGCGAGACGTTTTGCAGAATCCCGGCGCGCTTGCTCTTGAAGCTGACGATTAATAATATTACGAAGGACATCATTCTCTTGTCGGAGTTGATCCTCATTCTTTCCGGATCCACCCTCCGCTAATTGACGTTGGGCCGCTTCCAATTGATTCTTTAAATCAGTCGTTGTTTGACGATAGGATTGATTCTCTCTCTCTAAGAGTGCGACTTGATCTTGTACCTTTTTCAATTGTGTTTGAAGATTAGCCACGTTCACATCAGAACTTCCTCCCGAACGCAACAGCTTCATCGATTGCTCCGCTTGGGCGAGTTGATCTTTAAGTGTATTATTATCCTTTAAAAGCTGCGCCACTCGCGAATCAACATTTCCGGATTTGACTGAGGCTAGCTCTTTCTCCGTACTTTCCAAACGCGCACGAACTCGATTCGTCTCCTCTAAGGATTCTAAATATTTTTGTTTGAAATCATTGACCTCTTTTTCAAGAACGACAATACGTGCCTTCAAAACCGAGTTCTCATCCATAGTAGATGTCGATTTAGAAACCTCCATCGGTTGAGATTGCCCTTGATTCGAAGTCATCTCTACGGTCGGAAGAGCCACCGTTGGAACCGGTGTCGCAATAACAGGAGCAACGGGAGCCGTAGTGGTATTAGGGGGAGGTAAAATCGGAGTCGTTTGCGCACCGATCGGCGCCGGCTTTTGTGGAGTCGATTCCGCCTTCGAAGTCATCTGCGGAGTTCCCGTCCCGAGGGTCGTTAATTTATCTCGAACATATTTTAATCGAAAGTTAACAATCACCGGTTCCCATTGAGGATTATTTTCTTTTAAGGCTTTAAGACGTTTCTCAACCTCTTGATAACGGGTGATTGCACTATTCTTTTGAGCCGATTTCTCAAGATTCTCTGCCTCTTGCAGTAAAAAATAAATCTGTAGAAACTGATCTTGCGGGGTCGGAGCAGCCTTCGCAAACACGATAAACGCAAGTAATACAGCAACAAAACGGATCATCATACCCTTAAAATACATGAATACTGTTATTTGACGGTTTTGCCCGTAAAAAGTCAATGGAGAAAAGAGCTCTTGAGCTGTTTTTTTAAATTCGACAATTCAATTGATATTTCATTTCATTATAAAAATCATTAGTGTCCCGCTTTCGCTGCCATCCTTATTCTCGTTTTCTTGGTTCATAGATTGTCGAGGATGGGGGCGAGTGCACCCGCTCGACAATCACCATGCCACTAAAACAAAATAACCGTAAATACATTGCCTCACGCAACGCCGCTACGACGCGACGTTAAATCCCGACTCCCCCCATTTCATACAAAAAAAATCCAAGAATTTACCACGGAGAGGATCGTGAGCTCTTTCCGAGGAGAGGTGAAACCGATCCCCTCCAGAGAAACTCGATCGTTTTTTGAAAATCCTTTTTTTCAAAGAAACGGGAGAGATTCTCGGGAGGCGGCAACCGACGAAGGAGGTGCCGATAGGAAAGAGCTCACGATCCTATCCCTCTCTGACGTTGCGGCGTGGCGTGAGAACTGCTTTAGAATTTCAATCCCCCTCTTCGATTTTCCCTCTCAAATCCAGAGCTATTTTGGACGGTAGTGTATAAAAATATAATTATTCTTTAGCCAAAAGCGAGGTGCCGGTCATTTCGATCGGCTTCGTAATTCCTAGAAGATCTAAAATTGTCGGAGCGACATCGGCTAAAATTCCCGATCGTAACGATTTCTGTTCCGAATCAGATCCGACATAAATCAACTGCACCAGATTTGTCGTATGCGCCGTATAAGGGGATCCATCTTCAGCAATCATCCGATCGCAATTCCCATGATCTGCGGTGACGAGCGCGCAACCCCCTTGATCTAAAATCGTCTCAATGACGCGCTTTAAACAAAGATCCACGGTCTCTACCGCCTTAATGCACGCATTCACATTTCCAGTGTGCCCAACCATATCCGAATTCGCATAATTTAAAACGAGGAGATCATAGGGCTTCGACTTCAAACTCGAAACAACAAGATCCGTTAACTCTAGAGCACTCATCTCCGGTTGAAGATCATAAGTCGCAACCTTCGGTGAAGCGACCATCTTTCGATCCTCCTGAGGATACGGCTCCTCCACTCCTCCATTAAAAAAATAGGTCACATGAGGATATTTCTCCGTTTCAGCCATTCGGAGTTGACTCATCCCTGCTCCTGAAACGACCGCTCCTAAAATATTTTTCATACTCTGCGCACGGAAAAGAACCGGAACTCCATAGTCCGATTGATATTCCGTCATCGTGACCAACTCAACCTTGGGTCGATAGGAGATCTGAAACCCCGAAAAGTCCGAATTTAAAATCGTTTCGCATAACTGACGCGTCCGATCGGCTCGAAAATTATAAAATAAGATTCCATCCCCCTCTTGGACGAGTGGCTTCTCTGCAGAAACAAAACACAAGGCGGGGATAAATTCATCTGTCTTTTTATTGAGATATTGTGCCTCAATCGCCTCAATCGGATTAGAATTCCTCTCCCCTTTGCCTAAAAAAACAAGCTCATAAGCCAACTGCGTTCGCTCCCATCGTTTATCCCGATCCATAGCGTAATATCGTCCGATCATCGTCGCAATGGTACCAATCCCAATCGCCTGAATCTCCTTCTGTAAGGTAATCAAATAATCTTTTCCTGAGGTCGGAGAGGTATCTCGTCCATCCATAAATGCATGAATGTAAACCTCGGTTAATCCGGCGCTCTTTGCCGCCTTTAAAAGGGCGATGAGATGATCCAAATGCGAATGAACTCCTCCATCTGAAACAAGTCCCCAGAGATGAAGTCGCTTGCCCGATTTTTTTAATCGATCCAACAATCCGGTTAAAACAGGATTTGTAAAAAAATCTCCCTCCGCGATCGCCTTCTGAATCCGTGTTAAATCCTGATAAACAATTCGTCCCGCCCCAAGATTTAAATGCCCGACCTCACTATTGCCCATTTGCCCCGCAGGAAGACCCACATCCAATCCGCTCGCACTCAAGGTCGATTGCGGATAGGTCGCATACAAATGATCATGAAAGGGAAGCTTGGCCAACAAAGGAACATTCCCCTCTTTCTTCGCCCCCGCCATCCCTTGAGGACTCAACCCCCACCCATCTCGAATAATCAAAGCCACAGGTCTCTTCTTCATCTTCACTCCCCCTAGTCGATAAAATCATTCAATGATTTATTATTTGATCGCAGCCCAAACACGGTGAACGTCATCATGATCATCCAAGGCTTGAAGAAATTCTCCAACCTCTGCCCGTTGCTCCTCATTTAATTCCGGTAAATTTTTAGGGAGATACCCCATCTCACTCGTGACCACCGTCCATCCACTTCCGGAAAGCCACTGGGAAACGGCATGAATTGCCGTCCGATCGGTGATGAACCGAGTCCCCGCCACTCCCTCGGGAATATCATTGTTTTGTTCATGAGTCAGTGCCTCAACCTCATTCGCCCCGGCCTCGATCGCCGCCCCTTCACGATCGACGTTCAAATCCGAATGATAAGCCTCCACGAGTCCAACATGATCGAATAAAAACTTATTACTTCCTCCCGCTCCAAGCTGTCCCTTTTTAAAAAGAACCCGAATCTCAGGAGCGGTCCGATTATGATTATCCGTCATCGCCTCCACAATCACAGGCACTTTATGCGGAGCATACCCCTCAAAGGTCATCGTCTCAATCGTCAGCTTCTCCTCCCCTGTCCCCGATCCCTTTTTGATCGCCCGATCGATGACATCCTTCGTGATACTCTCTTTTTTAGCCTTCTCTACCGCCGCAAAGAGCTGTGCATTACAGCTCATATCCGCCCCCCCGTGACGAGCGGCAACCATAATTTCTCGAACAAATTTACCAGTCGTTTGTGATTTCTTTAACGAAGCGACTGCCCGTTTTGCATGTAGCCATTGACGTCCCATATCGATCGTTCTAGCGACTTCCCTTCGCTTCGCAAATGCGAAATGAGTAAAAATAACATTAGTGTCCAAAACAAAAAAACCTTAAATACATTATCTCGCGCAACGACGCCACGACGCGACGTTAAATCCCTACTCCCCCCCCTCGTTCTGACCACGGCTCCTCCGAGCCTCCTCCCTATTTTTAAAATGTTCTCGAAAACGAGCTTTCGATCTCTTTTTAAAAACAGGGATCTATCGCTTACGCTTTTGAGGTCAAAACTCCCCCCCCTTTCATACAAAAATAATCAGAGAATTTCTCACTGAGAGGATCGTGAGCTCTTTATGAGGAGAAGTGAAACCGATCCCCTACAGAGAGCTCGATCGTTTTTTGAAAATCCTTTTTTCAAAGAAACGGGAGAGATTCTCTGGAGGCGGCAGCCGACGAAGGAGGTGCCGATAAGAAAGAGCTCACGATCCTCTCCCTCTCTGACGTTGCGGCGTCGCGTCGTTGCGCGAGAACTGTTTTAGGATTTCAATCCCCCTCCTCTAATTCACCTATCAAATCCAATGTTATTTTGGACGGTAGTGTAAAAATAAATTAGGTGATCAGGTGAGAAATGGATTGACGATTTTGAGGTCTCCAATAACTCTTCCGTGTTGAAGATCCTCCGAATAAAGGACCTTTGCCCCAGAGGCTAAAGCACTGGCAACAATCAAACTATCGTAATATCCATACTGAAGCGTTTCATGAACCTGTACTGCCTTTTGAGAGATTTCAAGAGAGGGAAATAATTGACATCGAGGCCAAAGGACAAGCTCTAAATATTCATCCAAATCCCTCGCCTTCATCGGCACGGAAAAACGATGAAGCGCGACATTTGAAAATTCCTGAACCACCTGCCAACTAATGATCCATTTCCCCCCCCGGATTAATGATCTTGCCTTCTCTTGTTTTAAAGGAGCCTTAAAATCAAAAGCTTAGACCAGAATATTCGTATCAAAAAATAGACTATCTCGCATTCATTTCTTCTCGTGAAAATTTTTGCCCTGCATTCACATAACTCAATCGTAACTCAAGCTCTCGGATCTTTTTTTCTCGCTCATTTTGCCCAGCAAGCTCTGTCAGCCAATCTCGAAATAGTTGATTCAATGTCGACTTACGAGACCGAGCAACCTCTCGAGCCCGCTCAATTAATGCTTGCTCTGCACTTAATGTTATATTCCTCATATAACACTATTATAGTGCACACTATAGTAGTGTCAATAACGTAAAAATAATCATAGCTTTCTTGCATTGAAGATGAATTTACCCCTCAAAACAGATCACCCCATGGGTGATCTCTTTGTCGGGAAAAAATCAATTCACTCTTCAGAACGATAGATCTTCGAGTTCTTGCTCAAATCCCGATAGACCGTGAATAAATAAACCTTCTCTGGATAAACCTCACGATATTTTGTGACTTCTACTTTATCTAAAATCTCGAATCCATAACGAGTAAACATCCGTTCTCCTCGTCGCCCCTCAAAGACCACCATCTGACCATAAAAAGCCTTTTCTCCCTTCGATATCAAATAGTCAACAAACCCCTGCATCATTGCATGGGAATGCCTCATCGTTCTTGCCTCCTGAAGCAGATTAATATGAAAATGAGGAATTCCCTTCGGGGCCTTCGGAACCTCTCTCCACCCTCTCCAGATCAACCAATGAATAAATTGACGGGAACTTTTATTATAAGGATAACTCACATAGCGATAAAGCCCCTTCAACACTAAAATCAGATTATGATAGAGATGATACAGATCGTTATAACGACAACGACGACATCCCATCAAATACCCCTTCACAACCCCCTCCATCTCAAAAACGAGGGTCGATTCCGGCTCACAATCGGTATAATATTTCGTTAAATAATCCGCGAAAAGCTCTCGATCCTCAAATACCGGATCGATCGGCTTACTTAAAAAACCGGTATCCGCACAAATTTGACGAACCGCCGCCCGATCACTCTGACGATAAAATCGCACTTGAGAATTCATCTCACTGATGACTTGTTGATGGTTGATCACTCTTATCCTTTTAGATGTTGAACGGTTGCCAACTCCTCGATCGATTCCCGATAGTGAACCCAAAGACGATCAAAGACGCTCCTCCATCCATAATCCCGCTGAACTTTCTTCGAGACCTCTTCCCCTAAAGCCTTTCGATCCACTGCCATCATTTTCTCAATCGCTGCCGCTAAAGCCTGGGGATGATTCTGTTGCGCCCAAAACTCCAAACCGGCCATGACCTGCGAATCCATATTCGAACCGCGAATCCCAATCACCGGAACTCCCGCAGATTGCGCCTCGAGAGTGACCAATCCAAAAGTTTCATAAACACCGGGATGGACAAAAAGATCGCAATTTCGATAGTAACTCACCAACTCTTTCGGTTGTTCGACATACGATTTCCAGACTAACGCCTGAGTCCGTTCACGCACCGCAGGCAAATGTCGACGCAAAGGCCCATCTCCAACGACCATCAACCAATAGGAGGAATCTCTTTGGTGTAAAATTTCAAAGGCCTTTAACAGGGTCACTACATTTTTCTCGGGAGCGAGTCGCCCGACATACAACAATAACTTTGCCTCACGAGGAATCCCCCACTCCCGTCGCAACTCCGGATCAGCAGGACCGGGTTGAAAAATCTCCGTATCAACCCCTAATGGCAAGGCCGCCAAATTTTCCACTCCCCACTCCTTTAAAACAGACTGGAGCCCAAGCGAGGGAACAAAGGTCCTTGAAAAATCACTATAAAGTCGAACGATGTAATCTTGAGCATAGGCCATTGCCGCATCCCTCAACCACCTCCCCGTATACTTTAAAATCGTCCGCAAATAAGCATCTGGAAAATGGGAATGATAGAAACCACAGACGGGAATATGAAGCTGTCGTCCCACCTTTTGACAAATCCACGCCAAATGATACGGATCTCCTGACTCGATCAAATCAGGATTCATCTCCCTTAAAATCGACTCCACCCTCGGGGTATTTAAAATAATGCGATAACGGGAGGTCTTCTCAATCTTTGGAGAACGAACGGTATAAGTATGCAACCGACCTTGACACTCGTAACTGTTCTTCTCACCAGGGATCACTAAAAAATGCTCATCCTCGGTAAACCTCTGAACATAAAGACGTTTTTCATTGAGAAAGCGCTTAATCCCTCCACTTCGTGGAGAATAAAATTGAGTGACATCACAAATCTTCATAGCAATCACTCATTCTCAAGTCACATCCCAATCAATGACCCCATCCCGTAAAATAAGGAAAGCAGGAAATCATGAAAAAAAAACAAATCCCAAAAATTAAAAAATCAGATATGATCTTAAAAAATCCTCTTTTTGCATTCCTCTCACCCCTCCCATCAAGCGTTGAATCACTTTCAAACGATTCAGTATCAATAAATGAGCAAAAAGAGACCGTCGAGAGACTATTTCTTTTCGCGATGAACTGTGTGACGACCCATAGATGGGTTGTACTTCTTTAGTTCAATGCGCTCTTGTTGGAGCTTTTTGTTCTTTGTACCGAAATAACGAGAAGGGGATTTCCCTTCCGGTCTTGATTCGGTACACTCTAAAATGATTTGTTCACGGGCCATAGTCTCACTCCATTTAATTTAATTGGGTCTGCCTTCCTAGAGGAATCACCGATTTCAGTCAACTGAAAACAACGAAAAAGCAACATTGGTGTCCAAAACAAAAAACCTTAAATACATTGTCTCGCGCAACGACGCCACGCCGCAACGTTAAATCCCTACTCCCCCCCTCGTTCTGACCACGGCTCCTCCGAGCCTCCTCCCTATTTTTAAAAAGTTCTCGAAAACAAGCTTTCGATCTCTTTT
>CAMCYL010000068.1 GCA_945883905.1 Akkermansia muciniphila
TGGTGTATTTTGGCAAGAAAATAATACGTGCGAAACAATCTTTTTTTAAGAAAAAGAGACAAAATGTCTCTTTCGGGGCTTTTGAGAGGTCGATGTCCGATCAAACCATCGCAAAATCGTGCGAAGGTTTAGGTTTTAGGAATTGCTGGTCAATCCTTTAAAAAGAGAAAATGTATTTCATTTATCAAAAGTATTCCCTTAGTGTGCGCGAATGACCTTCAATGAAAGTATCCAGAGCTTCCTCGAAAACAAGCCGACGATTGATTCTACGGCTTATCTCGCTCCGGGCTCAATTTTAATAGGAGATGTCCATCTTGGACCTCTCTCCAGTGTTTGGTCCAGTGCCGTTCTTCGTGCAGATATCGAAACGATTCGAGTCGGTAAAGGATCTAATATTCAAGATGGAGCGATTGTCCATCTTGCCGACCATTGCCCAGTCCATATTGGTGAATATGTCACCATCGGACATAAAGCCACCGTTCATGCCTGTACCATTGGTGATCGTTGCCTGATTGGCATGGGAGCTACCATTCTCGATGGAGCAATCATCGAAGAGGAGTGCATCATCGGAGCTCATGCCTTGGTGACCCAGAAAACACGCATCCCCGCTGGGTCCCTTGTTCTTGGAACTCCCGGTAAAGTCGTCAAAACATTGACTCCTGAAGAGCGCGCCGGAATCAAAGCCTGGGCCGATAAATATATCGAGGTCAGTGCCGCTCATCGCCGCGTTGCCGGGAGAACGACCCTTTTCACTCAATCCCTTTTTAAATAACCGATTTTTTAAACCTCTTTCATCAAAATTATGACTGCACTTCAGGATCAAATCATCTCACTTAAGAAAAAAAAGAACGCCACGATTTTGGCCCATAATTACCAAAATCGAGAGATTCAAGAGGTCGCAGATTTTGTCGGCGATTCGCTCGGTCTCGCTTATCAAGCCCAAGGAAGTCGCTCCGATCTTATTGTCTTTTGTGGCGTTCATTTCATGGCTGAAACCGCTAAAATCGTAAACCCTCATGCGAAGGTTCTCCTCCCCGATATGAAAGCCGGCTGCTCCCTCGCCGACTCCTGCCCTGCCTCCGCACTCGCTGCCTACAAAAAACTCCACCCCCATCTCTATACGGTCGCTTATATTAATTGCTCTGCCGAAGTGAAAGCCCTGTGCGATGTCATCTGTACTTCTGGAAACGCAGAACGAATCGTTCATCAGATCCCCTCCGAACGAGAGATTCTCTTTGTTCCCGATCAAAATCTCGGAGAGTGGGTCATCGAAAAAACAAAACGTCCGATGAAACTTTGGCAGGGAAATTGTTATGTTCATATCGAAATGACCCACGAATCGATTACGAAAATTCGCACTCAATATCCTCAAGCTCCGATCGTCACTCATCCCGAATGTGATCGTGCGGTTCGCCTCATGTCTGATGAGGTCTGCTCCACAGAAAAAATGGTGCACTACTGTAAATCCCACCCCTCCAAGCAATTTATCATTGCCACCGAATCGGGAATGCTCCATCGCCTCCGTCGTGAGATTCCCGAAAAGGAGTTCATTCCCGGCCCCACCGATCGCTGTAACTGCGCCGATTGTCGTTACATGAAATTGAATACCCTCGAAAAACTCTTATCGGCCTTAGAAACCGAGCAACCAGAGATTCTGATGACTCCTGACTTGATCGAAAAAGCCCGTGCTCCGATCCAACGAATGCTCGAATGGAGTAAAAATTAATCGCTCATGAAAAACTCCTTCCTCGATAAGTTGCTTCATCGAATGGATCGAGTGGGCTCCGATGATCTTCAGGTCTACCTCCAGCGTTTAGCCAAAGAAAAAGGATTTCTCGAAACGATCTTTAATACGCTTCAAGAGGGAATTCTCGTCGTCGATCAAAAGGGAAAAATTCTCTACTTCAACTCAAGCGCTCAAAATCTCATTGGAATTCCCAACGAAAAAGCACTCGATGAACCGATCGCTAAATATCTGCGCGACTTCGATTGGAAAACGATCCTCGAGGCCGGAAAGGTCCTGACTCGAGATATTGAGGTCACTTACCCTGAAGAACGCTTTCTCAGTAGTTATATCGTCCCTTTGACGGACGATCATCATATGATTCATGCCTACGCATTGATCTTACACGATCTGACCCGATATCGTGAAAAAACACTCGAAACGATCGAATCAGAAAAACTCAATGCCTTAACTGTCCTCGCTGCTGGAGTCGCTCATGAACTTGGCAATCCCCTCAACTCCCTCAATATTCATTTCCAACTGCTCGAGCGAGAACTCCGTAAAAAAGGGGGCGATTGTCCCGATATCCAAGAACATATCCGCATTGTTCGTGGAGAGATCGAACGCCTTGACTCTATCATTCATCAATTCCTTCAAGCCCTTCGCCCCGCCACCCTTGAACGCTCTCCGGCCTCAATTAATGAGGTGATCCAAGAATCGTTAATGGTTTTAAAACCGGAGATTCAGGATCGTGATATCCTTCTCGAAACCGATTATGGAATCGATCTTCCTCCGATTCAAATCGATCGCAACCGAATGAAACAGGTTTTTTACAATTTGATTAAAAATGCAATTCAAGCAACGCGAAAAGGAGGGATCTTAAAGATTGCGACCGGAGCGAACGATACTCATTTGTTAATTGCCTTTATTGACAATGGCGTTGGGATTCCTGCCGAAAACATCGCTCGCCTTTCGGAACCGTTTTTTACCACTAAACCGCTTGGCAGCGGCCTCGGTCTTTTGATCGTCCGTCGAATCATCCGAGAACATGGAGGAGAACTCCAAATCGATAGCCAAGAGGGAATCGGAACAACGGTTCGACTCCTACTCCCTTTAACTGAAAAACGAGTACGACTTTTAACATCATAAACCGGACGAGCCGGAACCAAGGTTCATTTGTAAGGCGAGTTGTTTTTAGATCGAAAAAACTAATTCCGACTCCGGTTTATGAAATTTGTTTACCCCGATTTTTTTTAGGCTCCGCAAAAACAGAAATTTTGGTTTTTTGTTTTCGGGCTTTGCCGAAAACAGTCGTCCCTCACGAAAATCACAAAATGTTGACCATTTTGCGAAGAATTCAAGCAGTGAGGGACTAATGAAGAATCTTGGGTTATATCTCATCCTTGATCATTTCTGAATAAAGGGCACTCTCTTGTTCCATGTCCACCCCCCCTCGAGTCATGATTCTCGGAGCAGGTCCTGCAGGTCTTACCGCCGCATGGGAACTCACTCAAAAAGGTTATCCCCTGCTCATCTGGGAGGCCGATCCTCGATACGTCGGTGGAATCGCTCGAACGGTCGAGGAAAAGGGATTTCGATTCGATATCGGAGGTCATCGTTTTTTTAGTAAATCGGAAGAGGTCAATCGTGTCTGGATGGAGATCATGCCCGATGATTTTATCGAGTGCCCACGACTCTCTCGCATTTATTATAATCATAAGTTTTTTAACTATCCCCTCGAAGCGATCGATGCCTTTATTAAACTCGGTCCAATCGAGACCGCTCACGTTCTCTGGAGTTATCTCACCTGCAAACTTTTCCCCTCTCCGACTGAGCAATCATTCACCGAATGGGTCTCCAACCGCTTTGGAAAACGTCTCTTTCAAATCTTTTTTAAATCGTATACAGAAAAAGTATGGGGAATGTCCTGTGATGAAATCAGCGCCGATTGGGCCGCACAACGAATAAAAGGTCTCAGCCTCAAAGAGGCAATCCTCAGTGCCCTTCGAGGAAAAGAGGCCACTCCCACAGCCAAAACTTTAATTCGCCAGTTTTTCTATCCCCGCCTCGGTCCGGGACAAATGTGGGAAACCGCTGTCACCAAGATCTCTGCAAAAGGAAACCCTGTCTTGATGGATCGTAAGGTCACGGAAATCCACTGGGAAAATAATCCAGCGAATTCCAGGAATCGCGTGACTCAGGTCAAAGGCCAAAATCAAACCGGGGAATCCTTCGACGAAAGCGCCGATACCTATCTCAATTCAATCCCCCTCCGCGAGTTGATCGAAGCAATGCGTCCCCTCCCTCCAGAAGCCGTGATTCAATCCTCTCAAAAGCTTCGCTACCGAGATTTTCTCACCGTTTGT
This sequence comes from Akkermansia muciniphila, assembly GCA_945883905.1. Classification (GTDB taxonomy): domain Bacteria; phylum Verrucomicrobiota; class Verrucomicrobiia; order Methylacidiphilales; family CAMAQI01; genus CAMAQI01. Next base: position 4,090 of record CAMCYL010000068.1, read on the forward strand.
CTCGTGGTTAAACGGGAGAAAATATTTCCTGATACTTGGATCTATATTCACGATCCCTCTGTTAAAGTCGGACGGATTCAGAACTATAAAAATTGGAGTGCCGCAATGGTTCCCGATCCAGCCTATACGACTCTCGGAATGGAATATTTCTGCTTCGAAGGCGATGGCACTTGGACGATGACCCCAGAAGCTTTACGAGAGCTAGCGACTCAAGAAGTGGTCAAAATCGGATTAATCACTGCCGATGAGGTCTGCGATGCCTTCATCGTGCGAATGCCTAAAGCCTATCCCATTTACGATTTTAGCTACGAAAAAAATGTCGATATCATCCGACAATGGCTCCAAACCTTTACGAATCTGCAAACCGCCGGGCGCAACGGAATGCATCGTTATAATAATCAAGATCACTCCATGATGACCGCGATCCTCGCCGCCCGAAATATCGATGGAGCCCAACATGATCCTTGGCGAGTCAATACAGATGCCGAATATCATGAATCCGGAGATCATCTGACTCCACGAAAAATGTAAATTTCACTTATTTTGTTTTGATCCCCACGCTCTCATGCTAGGAACCTCTATGGATCTAAGCCAATTTAGTTCAAAAAACTTTGACCGCGGTGCTCATCGAATCCAAGAGCTCCTCTGGATTCTCATTCGCACTCTCTTTTTTTTAACGCCTTTACCCCTCCCCTCCTTTCTCAAGGTCTTGCTCCTCCGTCTCTTTGGAGCAAAGATCGGCAAAGGAGTGATCATTCGCTCTCGAGTCATGATCTGGATGCCTTGGCGTCTAGAGATCCAAGATCATGTCTGGATCGGAGAAGAGGCGTTTTTACTCAACCTCTCTCCGATCGTCATCGAATCCCACTGTTGTATCTCCCAACGAGCCTTTCTCTGCACCGGATCCCATGATCATCAACAGATCGATTTTCGTTTCAAAAACGCCCCGATTACCTTACGACAAGGGAGTTGGATCGCCGCTCAAGCCTTTGTCGGGGCTGGAGTCGAGGTCGGAAAAAACTCAATCGTCAGTGCCGGAAGTGTTGCCCTTTATTCGATTCCAGAAAACACCATCGTTCGAGGAAATCCCGCAACCCCATGCGGAAACCGCTACGCTTCATGATTTTGATTCTGAATCAGTTTCCAAAAGAGGACCCTGCCCCCACCAGTCGATATCTTCACCAATGGGCCGAAGCCCTTCAGCAACAAGGGGAAACCATTCAATGGATCTCCGGATCCTCCTCCTACCAACCTCCCTTTTCTTCCTTTATTCTTCGCGCATTTCACGAACTCCTCACCTCAATTCAAATTCTTTGGAATGGACTTTGGGCAGAAGACCCGAAACTCATCATCGTCAGTAGTTCCCCCCCTGGAATCCTCGTGATTGCCACTCTTTTAAAACTTTGGCATCAGATTCCGCTGATTCATTGGGCGATGGATCTTCATCCCGACCTCTCCGAAGCCCTCGGAGAAAAACCTCCCTTTCGGCGAACCCTCAAGTTTCTCATGCGCCTGTGCTATCCCCTCTGTGACTACCTCCTCACCCTAGATCCCACAATGCAACGCTATCTCCGAACGACCTATCAAGTCGATTCCCTCATCACCCCCCTTTGGCCTCTTCTCTCCACTTCCTCAATGGATGAGCCCTCGCTCACCTCTCCCCCGCATTGGATTTACTCCGGAAATCTCGGAAAGGCTCATGAATGGAAAACCTTGATTCAAACTCAAATCGAAATCGAAAATAATAAATCTCCCTTTCGCCTTCTCCTCCAAGGGAATGCCTTTCGACGACTCCCCTCCAATCTGATTCTCCCTAACCAAATTGCATTTTCTGATTATGTCAGTGAAGAAAAACTCCTCTCAACTCTTCTCTCCTGCCATCTCTTGGTTGCCACTCAAAATCCTCTCACCACGGGACTGCTCTGGCCTTGCAAACTGGCCCTCCTATCCATTCTTCCACGCCCGCTTCTTTGGATCGGAGCTCAAGATTCCTTTCCCTCCACTTATTTTAAAAATCGACCCCATACCGGAATCTTTGAACCGGGAGAAAGTAAAAAAATCGCCGAATGGATTCAACAATATGAATCGGTTCCACCGCCTCAAGAATTTCAAACCTGGATCGAACAACAACCAACTAAATCGGCTTTTCTTGAGCAAGCTCGAAAAGTAATTTTGCCTCTGCTAAAGAGATCGGCATGACTGAAAGTCGGGACTGACGAATCAGCGGCATCTCCTTTAAAATTGGATGTAATTTGATCCTCTCTAAAGGAACAGGAAGCTTAAAAGCACGAATCGGTTTAATCTCGACACAACTCCAATCCCCCTCCTCTGCCGTTTTATCCGCAAAGGCCTCTTGAGTGACTTGAGCGATTCCAACCACTGCCTTTTGAGTCACACTATGATAGATAAAAAGGAGATCCCCTTTTTTCATCCCCCGAATATGATTTCGAGCCTGATAGTTTCGAACTCCTGTCCAATCGGTCTTGCCATCCCGAACGAGATCATTGAAGGAATAAGCCTCCGGCTCCGACTTTACTAACCAATAGTTCATCGTGACCTCATAGCGAAACAAAGTAGATCCGTCACTTTCAAAGAAAAAATTTCGCTTTTCGACCTTCTCCCACTTGCTAAGACTTTCGCCTCTTATGCAAGTCAGACGCCAATTCCCTTTTCACGAAATCGAACCTCGATGGCAAAAACGCTGGGAGGAACTCCACGCCTTTCGTGCTGCCAACCCAGGTGAGGCGGGCTCTGAAAAACCAAAATACTACGTACTCGATATGTTCCCCTATCCCTCTGGATCAGGACTCCATGTCGGTCACCTCGAAGGATATACCGCCACTGATATCGTCTCTCGTTATAAACGAATGAAGGGATTCAATGTTCTTCACCCCATGGGCTGGGATGCCTTCGGTCTTCCCGCCGAACAGTTTGCCGTCAAAGAGGGAATTCATCCCCGTATTACCACAGAAAAAAATATCGCCAATTTTACCCGTCAAATTAAAATGATGGGCTTCTCCTACGACTGGTCCCGTGAAATCGATACCACTCATCCCCAATACTACCGTTGGACTCAATGGATTTTTCTCCAACTGTTCAATAAAGGACTCGCCTACGTCTCCGATGCCCCTGTTTGGTACTGCCCCGCCCTCGGAACGGTTCTCGCCAATGAAGAGATTTTAAATACCCCCGAAGGTCCTCGTTCAGAACGAGGAAATCACCCCGTAGAACGTCGCCCACTTCGTCAATGGATGCTCAAAATCACGGCCTATGCCGAACGTCTCCTCCAAGACCTCGATCTCCTCGATTGGCCCGAATCCCTCAAGGAGATGCAACGCAACTGGATCGGACGTAGTGAAGGGGCGGAGGTTCAATTCAAAGTCGCTCACTCCTCAGAGTCGATCACAGTTTATACAACACGACCCGATACTCTTTTCGGCGCAACCTACATGGTTCTCTCTCCGGAACATCCTCTCGTTTTAAAAATAACAACCCCCTCCCAAAAATCTCAGATCGAAGCCTACCAAAAAGAGGTCAACTCCAAATCTGACCTCGAACGAACCGATCTCGCAAAATTCAAAACCGGCGTCTGGACCGGAGCCCTTGCCCTCAATCCAGTGAATGGAGAACAGATTCCGATCTGGATCGCCGACTACGTCCTCATGGGCTACGGAACCGGAGCAATCATGGCGGTTCCCGCTCACGACGAACGAGATCATGAATTTGCAAAACAATTTAATCTCCCCATTCGTGAAGTCGTACGTCCCTCCGGAGGGATTCGTCCCGATCAACCAGAATCTCTCTCTTGCTTCGCCGGAGAGGGAATGGCCGTAAACTCCGATTTCATCAGTGGTTTAATGACCGCCGAAGCCAAATCAAAAATGATCGAATGGCTTGAAAGCAACCAACTCGGAACTCGTTCGATTAAATTCAAACTCCGTGACTGGCTCTTCTCCCGTCAACGTTACTGGGGTGAACCGTTCCCGATTATTTGGAAAGAGGGAGTTCCCTATGCAATCTCTGAGAAGGAACTCCCCCTCCTCCTTCCGGAACTCGAAGATTTTAAACCGAATGCCGACGGACAAGCCCCCCTCAGCAAAGCCAAAGAGTGGCTCAAAGCCCCGGATGGCGGAATCCGCGAAATCAACACGATGCCCCAATGGGCCGGTTCCTGCTGGTACTACCTCCGTTATTGCGACCCTCATAACACTCAATTGGCCATTGATCCTAAAGTCGAAAAATATTGGATGGGAGAAAAGGGGGTCGATCTCTATATCGGCGGCGCTGAACATGCGGTTCTTCATCTTCTTTACGCTCGTTTTTGGCACAAGGTTCTCTTCGACTGTGGTGTTGTCTCCTCCCCTGAACCGTTCCATAAATTGGTAAACCAAGGAATCATCCTCGGGGAGAACAATCAAAAGATGTCGAAATCGGTCGGCAATGTCGTCAATCCCGATCTCGTCGTCAGTGAATACGGCGCCGACTCCGTCCGTCTCTTCGAAATGTTCATGGGCCCCCTTGAACAGATCAAACCCTGGGTCACAACCGGAGTTGAAGGGGTCTATCGCTTCCTCGGAAGAGTTTGGCGCCTCGTTATGGAGGAAACCCAAACCGGCGATTGGGATCTCAGCCCAAAACTCAGCAATGAGGAACCCACAGAAGCAATCTTACGCCGACTCCACGAAACGATTGCGAAAGTCAGCGAGGATATCGAAAAACTGGCCTTTAACACTGCGATTTCTCAACTCATGATCTTAGTCAATGACCTCACGAAAGAGGAAAAACGTTCAATCTCAGTGATTCAAACACTCTTAAAACTCCTCTCCCCCTTTGCCCCACACATCTCAGAAGAGCTCTCTGAAAAACTCGGAAATCAAACACTGGTCAGCCAAGCCGATTGGCCAATCGCCGATCAACAATACTTGATTCAAACGGAGGTCGAAATCGTCGTTCAAGTTCTCGGTAAATTAAGAGGAAAAATAGTCGTTCCGATCGATTCTAAAGAGGAGACAATCAAACCGATCGCTCTTGAGATCGAGGCGGTAAAACCATGGATCGAAGGAAAAACAATTGTGAAAACAATCCTCGTTCCTAATAAATTAATTAACTTTGTCGTCAAATAAAGTAGGCTTCACGAGCAAATAGTTACTTTTTAAATCAATCTGAGCCACTTTTGTCCACGGACTCTTCATCTCACTCGCTCTCAATCCACGACCATACATTCGATAAAGGCTTGTGACCATATCGTGGAGCTCTTTTCCGGAGATCGCTCCAGAACCCTCCTCCTCAACACGCCTCACAATTAAACTCATCTCCAACGGAGCGGAGTCTCCCGTAAGATCGATCGCTTCTGGGGCTCGAAAATCGGGCTGCAAATAATCAAAATCTTTAACCTTTAAAAATCCGGCTTTTTCAACGGAGATCAATCGAGGCAATCGCTCCGGATAATCTGGATGCACCGGCTCCATCTCCGCCACTAAACTAATCGGGAGATCAATTCCCCACTCTTTTTGACATTGCCTCGCCAACAATAACGGCCATCCCCGCATCCAACCGGCCAAACCCGTACGCCGAGCAATCGGAAATAAAAAATTATGAGAAAGATGAACCACGATCCGATTCTGCTCAGGCCGGTAGATCACGGTATGATCCCGAACCCCGAACGGAATCCCCCCTTTTTCAATCCACAGAAGTTGATAGAAATATCGCTCGTTCGAATCAAACTTTCTCCCTTGCCATTCGAGACGGGATTGGATCACCGATCGTTGTTCAATCTCCGCCTTCTCTCCAAACTCCGACCAAAGTGCCAAAAAGGCTTTCTCAAATAAAGGATGATCAACCGACTCAATCGAAATGACCTCGATCCCTCCCGCATCAAAGGCTCTCGATTTTTGATCCCCTGGAGCGAGGCAGTCATCGAAGTAAAACCAACTGTTCATGCGCTCTTGATCCCTGATTCGAAATGTTTTTTGATCTCTTTTGTAAAATCTCAGTTTAAGGAACCTTACGCCAAACGTTTATTCCAACGTCGAATCTCTTCGGCGACTCTTTTCGGATTCGGAGCCCCCACCATCGAGCGGCGTTTCAAAGCCGCCTCCAGTTGAAAAACAGTTTTAATGTCAGAACTGAAATGTGGACTCAGATTTTTCCAATCCGGCATCTCCAATTGATCTAAAGGAACATTCAGTTTCTCTGCCAAAGCCACCGCCCGTCCAACAACCTCATGGGCATGACGAAAAGGAACTCCCTTATTCACAAGATAATCAGCAAGATCAGTCGCTAATAAAAGGGGATCAGAGGCCGCCTGACGACATCGACTCTCATGAACATCCACCTTATGAAGCATCGCCGCCATGATCTCCAAACTCATCTGTAAAGTATCCGCTGAATCAAAGAGGCGCTCCTTATCCTCCTGCAAATCACGATTATAGGTCATCGGCAATCCCTTCAAGAGCACCAAAAGTGAAACCAGATTTCCAATCAAACGTCCCGACTTTCCACGACAAAGTTCAGCAACATCCGGATTCTTTTTTTGAGGCATTAAACTCGATCCCGTCGTAAAAGCATCCGAAAGTCGAATCCATCCAAACTCTGCACTCGACCACAAAATCAAATCCTCCGAAAGACGTGAGAGATGAACCCCACACAAGGCAACCGCACTAAGATATTCAACAACAAAATCCCGATCGCTTACCGCATCCATCGAATTTCGGGTTACCCCCTCAAAGCCCAATTGTTGAGCGACAAATTCACGATCCAAAGCAATGGTACTCCCAGCGATCGCCCCACTTCCCAAAGGAAGCAGATTCATTCGCTTCTGCGCATCCATCAATCGACCGGCATCTCGATCCAACATCTCGACATAAGCCAAAAGATGATGAGCCAACAAAACCGGCTGTGCCCGCTGAAGATGGGTAAATCCAGGAATAATCACGTGGAGATCCCGCTCAGCCCACGCCACCACGGTTTTCTGAAGCTGCCGAATCGCTTGTAAATTCTGAGAGATCTGATCCCGCAACCAAAGCCGAACATCGGTCGCCACTTGATCGTTACGACTTCTTGAGGTATGCAATTTAGCACCGGCAGGAACTCGACTGGTTAACGTCGCCTCAATATTCATGTGCACATCTTCACGATCGACACACCAACTAAACTTTCCCGCTGAGATCTCTTTTTCAATCTGGAGAAGCCCAGACTCAATCGCCTTGAATTCGCCAGCGGTTAAAATCTTAATTTTCTGAAGCATCCGTGCATGAGCAATACTTCCCCGAATATCATGACGATAAAGACGCCAATCAAAAGAGACCGATTCAGAATATTTTTGAAGTAACGCCGCAGGACTTTCGGAAAAACGCCCTCCCCAAAGAGATTCAGCTGAGGATTTCGCCACTTTCGTTGCCCGCTTTTTTACGCCATTCGACTTCGACATTGTTGGATCTCCTCAGGTGTCAGAACTTTGCATTTTCCAAGCGGAATTCGTCCCAATTCGAATTTACCAATCTGGACCCGCTTCAGATTCTTCACTTTGTATCCCACTTTAAAAAACATCCAGCGAATTTGTCGCTTAATTCCCTGTGTTAAAACAACTCGAAGTTGCTTCGGACCAATCCGATGAATCGACTCCATCCGCGCTCTTTTTCCCTCGACGTTAATCCCTTTTTTCAGACGAGGAGAGAGTTCAAAATCAAAATCACGATCCAAAACGACCTCATAGGTCTTCGGCACTTTCGAACTGGGGTGCGTCAACTCATTTGCAAGATCCCCATCGCTCGTCAGTAAAATCAACCCCTCACTGTCATAATCCAAACGCCCAATCGAAACAACCCTCGGAAAATCACTCGGCAATAAATCGTAAATCCGACGACGCTCCTGAGGATCATCCATCGTACAGACATAACTCTTCGGCTTATTCATCGCCACTGTGATCGTCTGCTCGCTGACCGCCACATGACACCCATTGACTTTCACTTTATCCCCAGGATTAACCTGTGTCGCTAAAACTTGAATGATCTCCCCATTGATCATGACTGCCCCTTGCTCCACGAGCTGCTCACAGGCACGACGTGATCCAAATCCGGCACGGGCTAAAAATTGGTTAATTCTCACAAAAAAGAGATAGGATCTTTTCCTCAAAAAGCGAGGAGAAGATCCTATCGAAATTGATTATTTTTTAGACTAAAAGAATTAAGCTTCCGGCTTTGTTTTCGGAAGACCAATTACTTTCATATCCTCTTTCCATTGACCACGTTTTTTGATCAATTCAACACGTTCGAAACGTTTCAAAACGTTCCGTTTTGCGGAGGTTGTCGATGAACTACGAAGACTGCTATGAAGTGCCATAAGGATTCCTTTGCTAGCGGGTTCAGATTGAAGGTAAAGTAAAAAATATCTCTTTTTTAATACACATCCTTAAGATAACGCTTCTCCTCTTTAGTGAAGGTCACATTGATATAATTCTCAGCCGCCTCTTGGGAGAGTCCCCCCTCCTTCTTAGCGATCTCAATCAATGCTTGATGGACATCCCTTGCCATTCGCTTGGCATCGCCGCAAACGTAGAAATAAGCCCCCTCTTGGATCCACTTCCACATCTCAGCACTCTTTTCCATCATTCGAGTCTGGACGTAAATCTTCTCCGCTTGATCCCGTGAAAAAGCCAAGTCGAGCTGATGCAACGAACCCTCCTTCACTGCCCCTTCGAGCTCCTCTTCGTAGAGATAATCGGTCGCACGACGTTGATCTCCGAAATAGAGCCAATTTTTACCGGTCGCTCCGGTCGCCTTGCGCTCTTGCAAGAAGGCTCGAAAAGGAGCAATTCCAGTCCCTGGTCCGACCATAATAATATTCTTATCCAATGCCGGAAGATGGAAGTGACGCGTCGGTTGCGTATAAACCGGCGTTAAGATCGCCTCGGAGTGATAACCCAAATAGCCCGAAGCAATCCCCATTTTCGGACGACCATGACTCTCATATTTCACCACGGCAACCGTCAAATGCACTTCGTTCGGATAAACCACCGAGGAGGAGGCGATCGAATAAAGGCGAGGAGCGACCTTATTCACCAACCCTAAAAGCTCTGTGACATTGAGTTCCACCCCAGCGCAGTCATTGAGAACATCGACATAATCTCTCGAAAAAACATATTCATCCAACGCCGGTTCATTCGCGATTAAAGCGGCTATCTCCTCTTTTTTTTCCCCCGCTGGAATCTTATCAACAATTCCTTTAACAAACTTCTTACTGGCTCGATTTAAAATATATTGAGAAGAGAGCGCCTCTTTCAAGGTCACGGTGGTATTATTGGCGGCTGGAACTGGAGTCTCTGGGTCTAATTTTAACTTTCCAATTAAATCAGCGACAACGGCCGGAACATTACGAGGAATCACCCCAAGAGAATCCCCGACGTGGTAAGGAACATGACCGGCAGTATCAACAACGATGTGCCTCGTATCCTTTTCAGAACCGGCCTTATTAAGGAGACGATTCTCTTTAATCGATGCCATGTACGGGTTATTTCGATTATAAACGGCGGGAGTTGCACTCATAGTTTTTGCTTTCTGTTAGAATTGATCTGTTTTTGCTAGAGCATGACATCGGAAAGTCAATCCTCTCATAAAAAAAGAGCCCCTTATTACCCCCTCCTCTGATTCACCTCTCCAATCCAGAGTTATTTTGGACGGTAACGGTAGTGTTGATCGATCGTATCCCACCGTTGACAGAGCTCTTAGAATGGAATACCGTTTTTCCTCGCGCTCGTGGCGAAATGGCAGACGCGCTAGATTCAGGTTCTAGTGTCGCAAGACATGGAGGTTCAAGTCCTCTCGAGCGCAGTTCTTCTCAAACTCCTTAGTCATCGCTACTTCTGCTCCAAAAACCCTCCTATTTGGGAATGGCGTGTCAGGCAAACTCATGCAGCTTTAAGCAGGCTTTTGCAGCATTTCTACCCCTTAACCGCTCCCTTAAAAGAATTTCGCTTATCCTCTTTTTTCAAAGAAAGAGACCAGAGATCGGTTTCAGAAAAAAGAGATAAAATAAAATCTTACGAACCAACGAGTGATTGGGTACATCTTAACATGAACCCCTCACCCGCTGTAATTAATTCACTAATTAGTGTTCCGCAATGGGTCACTAAGAAGGAATTAGCGGTTATTCATCGGGTTTGTGTACGGACAATCAATACGTGGATGGCGCAGGGGCTCATTCCATATCGAAAACTTCCAAGTGGAAAAATCTCTTTCAATCCACTTGCTGTCGAAAAAGCCCTTTCTCAATTTGACCGGGAGGCAATCGGATGAACCTCTACCCGGAAAAATATCATTACAAAGGAGAGGAAAAAACGGTCTGGCGGTTGGAATATCGGGTCATGGGGCAACGTCACCGCAGAACCTTTTCCACTCGTGAAGAGGGATTAAAATGGAGCAGATTGAATCAAAATATTGCAAAACAAGCGGGACAAAAGCTCTTTGAGCGTTGGGCTTCGATTGATGAAGAGCAGATGAGAGATATTCTCAAGGCTCTGGAAATGCTACCAAAAAACGGAGATAACGACAAACCTATTCAACTCACGCAAGCGGTTGTTTATTATATTAAGAATGCCAAACCAGAAGGCGGTGCGATCACTTTACAAGAGGCGTTGAAGCTTTACTTAAAGGAAAAGGAGAGGCAATCATCATCGAATTATCCGAAAATCCTTGGTCAATGCTTAGAAAAATTCAGCAGGGATTTCACTGCTCGCAACGTCCATGAAATCAAATCAACGGAAATTGAGAAGTGGCTACGCAAAAATAAGGATTGGTGTGCGGATACGTTCAATCACTATCGGGGATACCTAAAAGCATTATTCGGCTGGTGCCAAAAGCAAAAATACCTTTCTGAAAATCCAAC
>CAMCYL010000069.1 GCA_945883905.1 Akkermansia muciniphila
TGACCCTACTGATCAGATCGGGGGATAGAGGACAAACTGCGAAGGGAAGGGAAAGCGGAGACGAGGAGCGAGAGCCGCACGATCCCCGCTGCGGGTTCGAAGGCTTGAGCGACAAAGTCTTTCCGCTTTCAAAGACCTTCGCCCTCCGGGAAGAGCCCCCCTTGCCTTGGATCTTTGTTGATCGTTCGTCGGTTATCACAACGGATAGCCTCCTCTCTCTCGCCTCGCTCCAAGGCAAGGGATTGCTCTTCAGTTTGTCCTCTATCCCCCGATCTGATCAGTAAAAGTGTAAGCGATAGTTCCCTATTTTTAAAAAGGGATCGAAAGCTCGTTTTCGAGAACTTTTTAAAAATAGGGAGGAGGCTCGAAAGAGCCGTGGTCAGAACGAGGGGGGGAGTAGGGATTTAACGTCGCGTCGTTGCGTCGTTGCGTGAGACAATGTATTTAAGGTTTTTTATTTTGACACTAATGTTTTTTGTTCACCGAAGAGTTGGCGCATGATTTCTTCGATCGGAACCTCTGCAATCGTGATATCAGAGAGAGTTGTTTGGGCAAGGATCTCCCGACAAACATCGGAGATTTGATCTCGAGGAACTTTTAGTTTAAGGAGTAGATCAGAGGACTCTAAGACCTCTCCCCAATGTTTCGGAATCGGTGTGCGCAAGGGCTGCTGAAGATGCATTTGAATGATTTTGGTTCCGGAAAACTTTTCGACAATTCCTGAAAGAGAGCCGTCATAATGCAGTTTTCCTTGATCGATGAGGATGACACGAGCACAGAGCTCTTCGATATCTTGCATGTAGTGACTTGTGAGAAGAATCGTGACTTTGTGGGTTTCATTATAGGCTTTCAGGAAATCACGAACTTTTTTCTGGGAGGTGACATCGAGTCCGATTGTCGGTTCATCGAGAAGAAGGACCTCGGGAGAATGAATCAGTGCATTAATGAGCTCAAATTTCATCCGCTCTCCAAGGGAAAGTTCTCGAACAAGGATATTGAGCTTATCTTTGACATCGAGAAGTTCCGTGAGTTCCTCCAGACGTTTTTGATAAACGGAGGACTCAATTTGGTAGATCACTCTTGATAGTTCGAGCGAATCGGCAGCAGCAAGATCCCACCAAAGGGCGTTTTTTTGTCCCATCACGAGGGAGAACCGTTTTTTAAAGTCCTTTTCTCGATCGGAGGGATTGAAACCGAGAACCGTGGCGCTCCCTGAACTGGGATGCAGTAATCCTGAGAGCATTTTTAAGGTTGTTGTTTTGCCTGCCCCATTCGGGCCGAGAAATCCGAGGAACTCACCGGGTTGAACGGAAAAAGAGATTTCATTCGCTGCGATCGTCTCGTCATATTCTCGATGAAAAAGGCCTTGAATCGCTCCTTTGAGCCCTGGTTTTTTGCGGTAGGTGCGAAATCGTTTGGTAAGATTGTGAATTTGAATTGCAGGGGTTATCATTTGTGTTCCTAACAGATTTATTTTTACATTTAGAAAATGACTTGAAAAGAATGTTTTCTCATCAACTGGACGATGCCCTTTTAAAATCCGTTACCAGAGATGAGCAATCTCTTAAGAAGGAAGGATACCAAGTGAAGTGGCTCACGAATCAAAAATCATTTCACCGTGCTATTATTGAGAAGTCTGAGTTTTCGAATAAATAGTCAGAAATTCAAAATCATGGAGCTATTTTACATCTCTTCAAGCGTTTCAATTCCTAAGAGATTTAATCCTTGAGCGAGTGTCTTTGCGGTGAATTCACAGAGTGCAAGTCTTGAGGATTGGAGGGCCGGTTCTGCATCTCGAACAGGACAGTTCTCGTAAAACTTGTGGAAGGTGGTCGCCAATTCAAAAAGATAGACGCAGAGAAAATGGGGACGATATTCTACGGATACAATTTCAATCGCATCTTTGAATTCTAACAGTTTTTTCGCAAGGTTAAATTCACTTGGCTCATTCAACGTGACTTGAGGATTTGTTGGAACGGTAAAGTGGTTCCGTCTGAAAATTGAACGAATCCTCACATAAGCATTTTGGAGATATGGAGCGGTATTACCATCAAATGCCAAAAGTTTTTCCCATTGGAACATGTAGTCGAGATTTCGATTTTGACAGAGATCGGCATATTTCAAGGCACCAATTCCGATGATCTTTGAAATCGACTGCCGTTTGCTCTCTTCCCACTCTGGATGTTTTTCAGTGATGATGGCAAGGGCTCGTGATTCCGCTTCGTCGAGAAGGGCTCGAAGTTTGATTGGCTTTCCCTCACGGCTTTTAAGCGGGGTTTTATCCTCGCCGAGAATCGTCCCAAACCAGACGTGATCGAGTTGAATCGGGAGTCCCCATCGTTTAACCGTGGCAAAGAGTTGGTTGAAGTGCATCTGCTGACGGCTATCGGTGACATAAACCGCTCGATCCGCTTTCCATTTTTCGACTCGAAATTGCACGGTAGCAAGGTCGGTCGTGCCATAGAGAAAGGCACCGTCTGATTTTTGGATGATAAACGGATTATCACGAAAGCCGCTCTCTTTTTCGGAAACAAGAAAGGGATCCTCTTTGGGAGGGAGAGATTTATCGGAAAAGACAACGACCGCTCCTTCACTGGATTGAGCGATTCCTTTTTGTTTGAGCGATTCGACCACTGCGGAAAGAATATCATTATAAGAACTTTCTCCGAGAGTGTGATCAAATTTAACCTGAAGCCGAGCGTAAATCGTATCGATGGCGGCAAGCGAGAGATCGATAAATTTTTGCCAAAGCGCACGATTTTCGGAGTCTCCTTGTTGGAGTTTCAATAGCTCCTGTCGGGCGGCTTGAAGTGTGGCTTCATTGACCTTTGTCTCCTCTTGAACTGATTTATAAAGCGATTCCAGATGTCCAAAGGGATCGGTTTTAAGGAGCTCCTCGTTACCCCCTCGCTTGTAGCCGAGGATGACCATTCCAAATTGAGTCCCCCAATCACCAAGGTGGTTATCGGTGATCACACGGTGACCGATAAAGCGAAAAACACGGGAAAGAGATTCACCGAGAATGGTGCTTCGAATATGACCCACATGCATCTCCTTAGCAATATTGGGGCCACTAAAGTCAAAAACGATCGTTTGAGGATTAGAAATGAGATCGATTCCGAGACGTGGATCGGCGAGTCGATCGGCGATTTGTCGAGCACAGGTCTCCGGTTTAATCTTGAAATTAATGAATCCGGGACCGGCGATTTCGGGCTTAAAAAAGAGATTCGTTTCGCCGAGCTTTTCGACGATCTGTTCCGCAAAAGTCCGTGGATTGACTCCGAGCGATTTCGCAAAAAGCATCGCGGCATTGGATTGAAAGTCACCATGCTTCACCTCCTGACAGGGACGAACTAAAGTCACAGGAAGAGAAACTTGTGGGGCGATTGAAAGGACGGTCTCTTTGACGCAGAGATCGATGAGTTCGCGTGGGGATTTCATACTTTCACTGCCTCATTTTTGAATAAGAATCGGGGGAGAAGATGAAGAGTGATAAGTCTTTTTTTACTGGAATCAGGGCAATGAAAGGGTTGAGGAGGTTTTTGAAATAAAGGCGTGTTCATGATTTCAAGAAGAGAATAAAAGAGATCTAATGAAGGTAAACCATTAAATGAAAATAATTTTAATTCCCTCTTCCTTGACGACTTTGCTTCTCTCTCCCACAGAGAGGGAATGAGCCTTTCTAATAAACTTTATCATCTTTTTCAAAGTCCCAAACTTTTTGGATCTCTCAAGGAGGAGTCACAAGAGGGGGGAGCAAATCTGCCGACCGTTATTTCTGTGCCAGGTCCGTTATCTAAAAAAAGGACTCCGCGGAAGAAATCAGCTCCGCGGAAAAAGAAACCAATACCGCCCTGTTGTTGTTCTCTTCCGGATCTTGCCCCTCAAAGGTCTCCGGTGAACTCCTTTGAGGAAAAAAAATCACCCAATCAAGAAACTATAAAAACGAGAAGGAGTCTCAATGAATAAAACAGAGATGGGAATACAAGGGGGATTAGTGATGGAGGCAGTAGAAATGATCGGTAAATCAACGGTGATCTCCGTTTCAGAAATGGATGCCGAAAAGAAATCGAAACTAGGGCTGGCGATCGATCGTTTGATCCATGGTGGGGTTCGTGAAAAAACGGAGGCGACGATCGATGGGATTCGTCAGGGCTTTGGACTTTCGATTGTGAACGGAGTCGAGAGAGCGAATCAGGCTCTAGAAACGGTTCGCGACGACGCCAGAGAGAGTAAAGCCTATGCGATTGCTAAAGGGGTGGTTAATGTTCCTGCTCAGATCATGCGAGGAATGGTGGTGGATACGGCCCTTGAAGTGGCACAGGTTGCCGGAGCGAAGCTCTCCTCCGACCTTCCTGATCTTCCGATTCGTTCAATGCATTCAAGGGAAATGGGAGGAAAAACAAAAAAAACAATGGGGCATTCTATTTAAACCGAAATTTTGCAATAGTCCCTTTTTACTCCAAAACATTACCGTCCAAACAACTCTGGATTTGAGAGGGAAAATCGAAGAGGGGGATGGAAATTCTAAAACAGTTCTCGCGCCACGCCGCATCCTCCTTCGTCCAAGCACTTCCACCTTCGCAAAGGCTACGGCGGACAAGACGGCGAGACAAGCCCGCCGCCACGTCAGAGAGGGAGAGGATCGTGAGCTCTTTCCTTTCGGCGCCTCCTTTGTCGACTACCGCCTCCAGAGAATCTCTCCCGTTTCTTTGAAAAAAGGATTTTCAAAAAACGATCGAGTTTCTCTGGAGGGGATCGGTTTCACCTCTCCTCGGAAAGAGCTCACGATTATCGAGTGATTTTCCAATGCAAAAACGGGCGTTAAGAGATGTACTCCAAAATAGATTGGATCTTTTCTCCAATGAGTTTGGGTTGAATACGTCGATCAAACGTCGCCAGTCTCGCTTCCTTTCGATGACACAATTGGAGAAGATAAGCATCCGTTAACTGAGAAGATCCTATTGTTATTTTACGATCCGCCAACCACTCCGAAAAAGAGTACTCATCATTCCAGAAAGAGTGACTCTGAGTTGATGTTTTGAATTCTTCCAATCTTTTTGAAAGATCTTTTATAGGGGTGGGTGAGTTAGGGTAGGCAGGACTTGAAAGAATTCTGAGCAATCCGTTTTCAGTCAGAGGACAAGTACTCCATGATCTAATTCCCTTTGATTCAAACCATTGGTGTGCGATTGCATGGTGGATGTGCGCTGTGTCAAAAAGTGAAATTAATAGATTCACATCGAGAAGATAGGTTGTTTTCTTAGATTTCATCACGAAGTCGATTTACAATTTCTAGAGTCACAGGTTTCGAACCTTGGGGGCGATTGATGATTCGAAGGCCGTTTTTAATTTGTTGCTGAGGAAATGTGGGATCAATGCCTTTTCGAATAAGGAGCGAGACGGCTTCTCCTAAATTAATCTTTTGGTACTCAGCGATGCCTTTAGCGATTTTCAAAAGATCATCTTCAATATCAAGCGTGGTTCTCATTTAAACATCATAACATCACAACATCTAAAAGTCAAAATGAAGGTAAATCCACCCCTTCACCCATGCCGCTCCGGCAGCTGCCGGAGCGGCGCTCCATTTCTATTTTAAAAGTAGGGAGGAGGCTCGGAGGAGCCGTGGTCAGAGTGAGGGCGGGAGTAGGGATTTAACGTTACGAAACTCCTATTCAAACCTTTGAGATTCCATGGGTTTGATTCCGTTTAGACACTAATGGTGAATCCTGTTTATCGATATTTGACGAAAGGCAAAGGAGGGATAGGGTTAGAGAATGAAACTTCAGCAGGATCAGCTCTACAAAAAAGGGGAGGAGTATATTCGGATTGTTAAATTAGAGCGTTTAATCGTCGATTATAAAATCATTAAGGACCTTCAAACCCGAGATGGAATTCATCTTCGCATTAAGAAAAAGGAATTTTGTCGATTCATCAAGGATGCCGTTTTTGTGACTCCCGAGGAACAAAAGGCGATGATTAAAAGTTTCCTAGGACATCCAGGGGAGACCTTCTAATTTAAAATGACGTGGCTCTTAGAGTCGGCATTGAAAGATTGATTAACCTTTAAAATAAATAAAACTATGAACGCTGAATGGAAATCGCCCGAAATTCCTCAAACTGAACCCGGTACTTCGATCTCAAAAAACTCGGAAAAAACAGAAGGTTCTTCTCTCCAGAAATTAGGGGGACTGAATTCTCCTGCAAGAGTTAAGATGGCGTTGATTTCGGTTGCGATCTTGGGATTGATTTCTCTTTTGTTTGTTTATTTAAATCACGATTCCTCCGGTCAAATCAGCCGTTGGGCGCGTCATGGAAAAGCAAATGTGATTTCTGAACTAGAGGAGTCGCTCCCTTGGTGGAGTTCTTTGGGAAAGCCGGGGGCCGCTAAGATTAAGAAACTCGTTGAAAAAAATGGAATCAAGGTCAGAAAACTGATTGTCGTCGGAAAAGAAAAAAATGAAGAGGGAACTCTCTGGACATATCAAATTCAAATACGAGTCAATCAGACTTTGATTCAACCTCAGATGGAGCCCTTTGATACGGCAAGCGATCTCAAGCTTATTTCATCGCAGTTAAAGTTTAATGAAAAATTACCGATCGGAATGGTTTTTACGAGTCAGCCCAAATCCTCGATGCCGAAGGATGAAATCGCCATTATCGAGTACAAGGTTTTAGTTTCCGAAGAGGAGACGTTGATCTCAGAAAATCCCTTCGATCTTTTTTTAACACAAGAGGAATGGAAAAATGGGATGGAGCGTCAGAGTCAACGAATTGCGTTACTCAACGCTCAAGCCGAATTGATAAAGTTAGATGCGAAAAAATGGGGAGAGGCGGAGTTGGCGAAGATTCCTTATCCTTCAAAACCGAATATGTCGGCAGAAAAATGGCGAGGGAATGCAGGAACGGGAGAGCCGACGAAATCAGTGGCTCGAGTTGGAAGCGGGGCCGCGTTGGGTGGGGGAATTGGGGCGCTTGCGGGAAGGACTGAGGGGGGACTGATTGGAGCTTTAGCGGGAGCAGTTGCAGGAGGGGTCTATGATGCGGTTTCTAAGTCGAATGACCGCAAAAAATTTGAAGCTGAGGAGAAGTCAAGAGTTGCGGCGAATCGTCGCGAGTATGAAAATGAGGTCGCTGCTTATAATCGACGTAAAAAAGAGGTGGAGACAGCGACTGCTGAATATTATCGAACCAAGCTCCTCCAATTGGTTCAGACCCCGATTTCTGAAGGGATCAGCGAATTTCCGTTAAGGTAATTTTTTAATCTGTGAGACTTGTCAAGTCGACGACGCTAAGGTTCGCTTTATTGTCGCTGAGGGATTTGCGGTTGCCCTCAATGATGTAATAGCTCTTCAAAGATTGATCGAAAGGGATCATTCATAACTCGATGTTTTTTGGCTTTTAGGTTTTTAGACTGTAAGGTTAATCGGTTTCGGACCGAGACTCCGATCCTTTCTTTATATTCTTTTGGAAACGAATGAAAGTTTACGAATCAAACGGATTGTCATTCCCAAGGATCGTCGTACGATCCCCCTTCTTTCTATGGCTGAAAAATACGATGTAATTGTGGTCGGAGCGGGTCCTGCGGGATCACTCGCGTCGTTGATTCTTGCCCGTGGAGGGAAGAGGGTATTGCTGGTGGATAAAGCCAGTTTTCCAAGACATAAAGTCTGTGGTGATTGTTTGAATCCAAGGGTTTGGGATCTTTGGAAGAGCTATGATCTCATCGATTCGTTTAAAGCACTTCCTCAGCAGAGG
The DNA here is from genome assembly GCA_945883905.1 of Akkermansia muciniphila. Lineage (GTDB taxonomy): Bacteria > Verrucomicrobiota > Verrucomicrobiia > Methylacidiphilales > CAMAQI01 > CAMAQI01. The sequence goes on from CAMCYL010000069.1 coordinate 7,759, forward strand.
ATTGAGGGAGTTCGGATTGAGCATGACCAAGAGACTCTTTTGAGACGTAATTTTGAAAGCTTGAAGCAACCCTTTATTTCCGTTGATCGAGAGATCTTTGATACCTGGTTGGTTCAAGAGGCGATTAAGTCAGGGGTCGATTTTTTACATGAAACAAGGGTGCAAACGGTTCATTTTTCAGGGAAAGTGGAAACCTCGGTTGGAGATTTTCAGGCAGATTGGATTTTGGGGGCCGATGGTCGGAATTCGGTCGTGGCACGCAATGCAGGGTTGATGGCTCCTCTCGAAAATTGTCGTCGTGTTGGTTGGCAGGCTCACTTGGAACTCGAAAATTTAGATTCGGATCTTCACCTTCGTTTTTTTAGTGAGGGGTATAGCGGGTTAAGTCTTATTAATGACAAAAAGGCAAATCTCTGGATGGTTTTAGACTCTAAGGTTTCCGGAATTCCTCAAAAAATTGCGAATCGATATTTTCCCAACTTACCGGCCCTTGTTTGGCATAGTATCACTCCGATCACGAGAAAGCCTTCGGCTTTAGGGAAAGAAACCATTTGGCTTATTGGCGATGCCGCTCGAGTTGTCGAACCGTTTACGGGAGAGGGGATTTACTTTGCACTCCTCAGTGCGGAGATTGCGGCAAAATCGATTTTAAAAGTGAAGCGAGTTGAGGAAAGAGCGGGGGCACTTTTAGACTACCAACGAGAACATGAACTTCTGTGCCATTCTCAGATTCAGCTAGGGATGGTTCTTCGATGGTTATTACGTAGTCCCGAGCGTGCTTATCGATGGATTCCTTGGATTCGTTACTTTCCGGGACCGGTGAGTCGAATGATTAATCGACTCATTGGAATGTGAGGAGGGGGTTTGATCCCCCCCTAAAGTTCTCATCAACGTTATAAATGAATGAGAGTTCTGACGGAGTTCCATACGTCGTGAGCATAGGGGAGGAGAGCGATGGCGATCCCCGTCATCAGAACATTAGCGAGTGCCACGGGCAGAAAGACCTTCCATCCAATATTCATCAGTTGATCATAGCGGAAACGAGGAACCGTCCAGCGGATCCAGATAAAGAAGAAAAGGAAGGCAAAAAGTTTAGAGAGGAAGACACCCACTTGGATAGGGATGAACCACCAAGGATGATTTTGACCTGAAAACCAATCGACGAGTAAAGCAAACCATGTGGGGCTTTCGATATGAAAATGGCTTAGGAAATTTTGAATAAATCCAAGCGGAAGGCTCCATCCGCCAAAGAAGAGAGTCACCATCACTCCTGATGTGACGATCATCGCTGCATATTCCCCGAGAAAGAAGAGGGCAAATTTCATCGAGGAATACTCGGTGTGATATCCGCCGATGAGTTCGGTTTCGCTTTCGGGAAGGTCAAAGGGAGCGCGATTCGTTTCGGCAAAGGAGGAGATCAAAAAGATGATGAAAGATAGAAGCATGAAGGGGAGAAGGAAGAAACTCTCGAAAGACCAGTTCCCTGATATAATAGGGAAAACGGTCCAACCATGCTGAATCTGTTTGGCAATGATTTCAGAGAGATTTAATGTTCCGAGAACCATAAAGAGAGGGATAATCGAGAGTCCCATCGAGATTTCGTAGGAGATCATTTGGGCGCTTGAGCGAATTCCTCCGAGGAACGGATATTTAGAGTTGGAGGACCAACCGGCTAAAACAATTCCGTAAACCGTCAGGGAGGCGAAGGCGAAGACAAAGAGAACGCCGATATCAATATCAGCAATAACTCCAGGAGAGGGAATTGTAATGTTAAAATAGGGGATGTAAATATCCTGAATACTTGCAAAGGGAATAACGGCGAGAGTAATTAAAGCAGGACAAACCGCAAGGGCGGGAGCGATGGTGAAATAGAGTTTATTGACGTGACCGGGAGTAAACTCCTCTTTGAAGATGAACTTCGCACTGTCACAGATCGGTTGGAGGAGTCCAAAGGGTCCCACTCGATTAGGACCGATTCGATCTTGAATGAGGGCACTCACTCGCCTTTCGGCCATCACGGTATAAGAAACAATCCCCAGAACAACGCCAATGACTGCAGCTGTTTTAACGATTGAACTTACGACGAAAATCGTAGGGTCAAATTGAGCAAGTAAACCGACAAATGAGAAGAGGCCTAGATCCATACAAAGGACATTCAAAAGAAGGTTGTTGAAAAAACAACATAAAAACTAAAAAAGATTTACGAGGAGGATTCCCGTGCTAGATCCTTTTTTGTTGTGAAGTCTCGTTCTTTTCATTTTGGAGTGGTGATTAGTGAATATCATCGCGAATACACAGAGCCGATGTTAGATTCGGTTCAGGAAATCTTATCCGCCTATGACCTCACGGTGGTTTGGGTCCCTGGCTCCTTCGAGATTCCTCTTCAGGTTCAGCGGCTTGCGGAATCAGGGCATTACGATGCTGTCATTGCCCTTGGTCTCATTTGGCAAGGTTCCACGCTTCATAATACCGAGATTTTAAGAGCCGTGACCGATTCCTTGATGCGAATCAGTCTTGATTGCGATCTCCCCGTGATTCATGAGGTGCTTTCGGTGACGACAACGAAACAGGCCCGAGAGCGCTGCCAAGGAAAAAAGAATCGCGGTCGAGAGGCTGCTTTAGCGGCGCTTTCAGTGGCTCGATTAAAAGGGTAAAAAGGGAATTTTATGGGAATGCGTCGCGATGCTCGTGAAAAAGTGATTCAATTTCTTTATTATAAGGAGTCGGTCCCGAGTTATACAGTAGCGACTGCTTTGGATTTTTTTTGGCAGTCCCAAGAACTTCGTCCGGATGCGGTTAAGTTTTCAACTCGACTCATTCAAGGGGTTTTGGAAAAGCAAAGTGAGATTGATCTTAAAATAGAATCGATCTCCAAGCATTGGGATTTTAAGCGAATCGCTCCCATTGATCGTAATATTTTACGGTTGGCCTTTTATGAAATGCTTTTTTGTGATGACATTCCCCCTGTGGTAACGATCAATGAGGCGATTGAGATCGCCAAGAAATATAGCACTGAAGAATCCGGGAAATTTGTGAACGGCTTTCTCGATGTCCTCCGCAAAGATCTTCCGCGACCGGCTCGACAGTCGGCGGGAAAGTAAGTCTTCGCATTCTTATTTAAAAATAGCGATCCTCAAGGATCTCTTGCGGCGAATGTGAGTAATACGATGATTCGGGCACTGAGTCATTCAAAACTTTCTCGGATGTTAGAGGATCGGCATGAGATGAGCCGCTTAGTGCTTGAGAACCAAAAGATTTTCAGAAGGAAATGCACTTCTGAGTTTAATTCCGCAGGGATCAAAGACCGATTTAATTTCTCCTTTAGCAATTCAAGATCTGGCTTAAATTGCCGGAGCTTCACCAAAAGGGCGATTTAAAATCAGTAAGGCCTCTTCAGCGACAAAAATTCGATTACGTTGATATCCTGTTTTTTCTTTGATAATTCCATCTATTTTTAATTGTTGAATGCCCCGTGAGGCGGCGGGAATAGAGACATTTAAAAGTTCCGCTAATCGTTTCGTGGTAAGGACAGGATAATGGGGAAGCAGCGACAATGCTTTATAGGCAGTTGATCCTTCCCTTGAATGCGCTCTTTGTTTCCATTTTTTTTCTAGTTCCTTTAATGCAGATCGAGTAACCATCACCTCCTCAACACTTTTCTTAATGGCATTTGAGATATAAGAAATCATCGGCAATCGTTTGTTTCTTTGCTGACCTTCTTTAAGGCTATCGTAGTACTCTTGTTTATTCGCCTCGATGTAGGAGGATAAGTAGATAGGAACATGTCCCTCGGCCGCCATCATGAGGGGTAGTAAAAGTCGCCCTGTTCTTCCATTTCCATCCTCAAAAGGATGAATGGCCTCAAAATGGAGATGCGAGAGGGCCATTCGAGTCACGATACTTTGGCACAGCGATCCCATTCCCTCCTTTCGAAGATAAGCCACATTTTCGATGAGACAGGATTGAATATTTTGCGGAGGGGTAGGATTATAGGTCGAATAGGCAATATTTCCTGTTCCCCCAATCCATACGACTTTATCTCGAATGAATCCTGGTTTTCCACGACAATCGGGATCGTTTTGCGCGATCCATTGGTGCAGGTCGCAAATTAGATCGGTTGTGAAGTACTCCTCTTTATTATTTTTTGCTTGAGGGAGATGTCGTTCGAGTGCGTTTGCGTATGCGATCACTGGACGAGCATTGGATTTCTGATCCCCTTCTTCAAGGTAGAGAAGCTCATTTAAGGTGCTATTCGTTCCTTCTATTTTAGAGCTATGAACGGCCTCTTGTCGTGAAAGAACTCGGCTGACAATATAGGGGTCGATCAACTCCTCAACTAAAGCATCTATTTTTGAAATCGAATTCATCGCCTCTTGATGGACTTGTGTGGCTTCGCCTAAAACGACGTATTCTTCCGATGGTGGAATCGGAATCACTCCATAATGGGAGTCAAACGGAGAAGGAAACCGGGCAAGTCGATCAATAATATCTTTAACTAAGAGCTCACGATTCATTTTATAATTAACTTTAATATAAAATGTTAATTATAAATTAATTTTAGTCAATATAATTAACTTAAATTCGGAGTTTTAAAAATCATCTCGGCAGCTTGGGAGACATCTTTGTCTCCTCTTCCGGAGCAGTTGATCATTAAAATCTGATCTTGGGTCATTTGGGGTGCGAGTTTAATCGCATGAGCGACGGCGTGGGCCGATTCGAGAGCGGGGATGATTCCCTCCTTGCGACTGAGATATTGAAAGGCCTCCAACGCCTCTTGATCGGTTGCGTAGGGGTACTCCGCCCGTCCGATCTCTCGAAGATAGGAGTGTTCGGGACCAACGGCAGCATAGTCGAGACCTGCAGAGACGGAATGAGTGAGTTCAATTTGTCCATCGGGATCTTGAAGGACGAAGGTTTTGGCTCCTTGAAGGACACCCAGTTTTCCCCCTTGAAAACGAGCGGCATGCTTTCCTCTTTGAATTCCCTCTCCCCCAGCCTCAACGCCGATAAGATGAACTTTTTCATCGTTTAAAAAGGCATGGAAAAAACCGATCGCATTACTTCCGCCTCCGACACAGGCAATGAGAACGTCGGGGAGTCGTTCTTCGCGCTCTAAAATCTGGCGACGGGCCTCAATTCCAATAATGCGATGGAAATCGCGAACGATCATCGGATAGGGATGAGATCCCAGTGCTGAGCCAATAATATAGTAGGTATTCCGTATGTTGGTGACCCAGTCGCGCATCGCCTCACTGACGGCCTCTTTCAATGTTTGTTGACCAGCAGTCACGGGAATGACTTGAGCTCCGAGAAAGCGCATTCGATAAACATTCAGGGCCTGTCGTTCCATGTCGACCGCACCCATGTAAATGACACATTCCATTCCGAATCGGGCGGCAACAGTGGCTGTCGCGACTCCATGTTGTCCTGCCCCTGTTTCGGCAATAATCCGTGTTTTTCCCATCCGTTTTGCGAGGAGAATTTGACCTAGAGCATTATTAATTTTATGAGCCCCCGTATGAAGGAGATCCTCTCGCTTGATATAAATTTTAGCTCCGCCTAAATCAGCGGTCATTCGTTCTGCAAAATAAAGAGGGGTCGGACGTCCAACATATTCTTGGAGAAGTTGGTCTAATTCCCGTTTGAAATCCGGATCTTTTTGAGCCGCTGAATAAGCCTCGGTCAACTCTTGCAAAGGAGCAAAGAGGGTTTCTGGAACATAGACTCCTCCGTAGTGACCGAAGTAACCACGAGTATCAGGAACGGAGGCAACGGTATTCATAGTGAAGAGGTTGAAGCAGGAGTTGGGGGAGATCAACTTGAAAGTAAGCGATTAGAACTGAATACTCTTACAGAGTTGAACGAAATCTTTCATCTTCGCATGATCTTTTTTGCCCGGTTTAATTTCGACACCACTAGAGATATCGACCGCATAAGGCTGTACGGTTCGGATCGCCTCCTCCGCGTTTTCGAGGTTCAGACCGCCCGAAAGAACTAAAGGGAGGGGATAAGTTTTCTTGAATTCTAAAGCGAGGTTCCAATCGAAGGTCTTTCCGGTTCCCCCAAAATCTTTGGAGGGGGTATCGAGTAAAAAAGCATTTACGAGATACTCTTCGACATCGGCATGATGTTTATTGAGGGGGAGGTGCAGGGCTTTGATTAAACAACGGGGATCGAGGGCCTCACAAACTTCAGGGGGTTCATCGCCATGAAGTTGCCATGCATCAAAAAGTGCGACTTGTTCAATATTGTAGATATCCTCCGCATCGAGGTTTACGGTGACCCCGATTCGTTGAACATAGGGAGGAAGATCGCAGGCAAAATCCCATGCTTTGTCAGGATTGATGTAACGAGGACTTTTAGGATAGAGAATAAAACCAAGAGCATCGGCTCCCGCATAGACTGCAGCGAGGGCATCGGCTTCGTTGGTAATTCCACAAATTTTAACTCGGACCATCCGACTATTTACTCAAAACAAGAGAGACTTGGGAAGTTCTATTTCTCGGAGATTTTCATATTTGTTCAAAACCAACTCTGGATTTGATATGTGAATTTGAGCAGGGGGATTGAAATCCTAAAGCAGTTCTCACGCCACGCCGCGACGCCGCAACGTCAGAGGGGGAGAGGATCGTGAGCTCATTCCTTTCGGTGCCTCCTTTGTCGGCTGCCGCCTCCCGAGAATCTCTCCCGTTTTTTTGAAAAAAAAGATTTTCAAAAAACGATCGAGTTTCTCTGGAGGGGCTCGGTTTCACCTCTCCTCGGAAAGAGCTCACGATCCTCTCAGTGAGAAATTCTCGGATTTTTTTTGTATCATGTGGGGAAGTTCTGAGCCCAAGAGCGTAAGCGATAGTTCCCTGTTTTTAAAAAGGGATCGGAAGCTCGTTTTCGAGAACTTTTTAAAAATAGGGAGGAGGCTCGAAAGAGCCGCGGTCAGAACGAGGGGGGGAGTAGGGATTTAACGTTGCGGCGGCTTGTCTCGCCG
>CAMCYL010000070.1 GCA_945883905.1 Akkermansia muciniphila
CTTACGCTTTTACTGATCAGATCGGGGGATAGAGGACAAACTGAAGAGCAATCCCTTGCCTTGGAGCGAGGCGAGAGAGAGGAGGCTATCCGTTGTGATAACCGACGAACGATCAACAAAGCTCCAAGGCAAGGGAGGCTCTTCCCAGAGGGCGAAGGTTTTTGAAAGCGGCAAGACTTTGTCGCTCAAGCCTTCGAGCCCGCAGCGGGGATCGTGCGGCTCTCGCTCCTCGTCTCCGCTTTCCCTTCCCTTCACAGTTTGTCCTCTATCCCCCGATCTGATCAGTAAGGTCAGAACTTCCCCCCCCCACTTCATACAAAATCAATCTGAGAGTTTTCCGTAGAGAGGATCGTGAGCTCTTTCCGAGGAGAGGTGAAACCGAACCCCTCCAGAGAAACTCGATCGTTTTTTGAAAATCTTTTTTTCAAAGAAACGGGAGAGATTCTCGGGAGGCGGCAGCCGACGAAGGAGGATGCGGCGTTAACGGAACCCCTGCTCACCCCCGTTCCTGGTTGCCTACCCTCGGCTCTCCAGTTTGTTACCTTTTTGGATTTTCGCTCTGCGATGGGAGTGCGTGAGAACTGTTTTAGAATTTCAATCCTCCTCTTCTAATTCACATCTCAAATCCAGAGTTGTTTTGGACGGTAGTGGGTACTAATGGGAATCCCAACACAGCGTTGTCGACGGCTTATCCGGATGTGCTTGATGGACACGGATATGATGAATCCCCGACTCCACTAATTTAGATTTCATCACCATTTCCGCTAGATCGGGAGAGTTACAATCGGAACTCAAATGCCCGAGAAAAAGATCCTCGAGTCGCTCTGTCGCAATCTCGACCGCCAAGGCCGCCGCCGCAATGTTTGAAAGATGCCCATGTCGCGAGAGGATACGTTGTTTTACCGACCAGGGGCGCTTTTTATCCTCTTGAAGCTTTTGCAAATCGTAGTTGGACTCCAAAACTAAAGCTCTCGCCTGTCGAACTCTTTCAATCACCAATTTCGTCGCATAACCCAAATCGGTCAGAAATCCAATCGTCCCCTCTTTGAGATGAAATAAAAATCCGACAGGATCGTAAGCATCATGCGGAACAGAGAAGGTCTCCACCTGCATTTCTTGAACGAGTAAGGCACTGCCTGTTTCAAAATAGTGCCATCCCGTAAACTCCCTCATCTTCGGACGAACTTGATCGGCGGTGAGTCGATTGCAATAAATCGGAATTTGATACTTTCGACTAATAACAGGCAATCCGCAGACGTGATCATCATGCTCATGGGTCACAAATATCCCATTCACCTGATCGAGCCGTGCTCCGATCATTTCAAGTCTCATTTCGACTTGCTTCGCACTAATCCCCGCATCAATTAGAAAGCGCCCGTGATCTGTTTCTAAATAGGAACAGTTTCCGCTACTTCCGCTCGCGAGGATGGTAAAACGAGTCATCGTCTCTCAATCTTTAAAGATCTTAAAATAAAACATCCCATAAAATCAACTCCACCTACAGAGGCTTCGGACGCCAATAGGCTCCAAGGATCCATCCCGCAAGCCCCCCGCCAATATGAGCCGTATGCGCAATAAAGGAGAGCCACCCCATTTTCCAACAAATGATCTCAACCGCTAACGATCCCCAGAAAAACCATCGAATCTCCCCTCGAATCGGAATCACAAAAAGAATAAGAACTTTGACATAACGCTTCGGATCAAAGGAGGCCCAAGCCCCAAAAATCGCAAACACGGCGCCACTCGCCCCCGCTAAAATCTCGATATTGCGAATCTCCACTTTTTCGGTCACATACCATAACCCAACCGCCCCCAATAATCCCATCATATAAAGGAGCAAATAACGCTTACTCCCCAACTCCCATTCAAGCTCCCGCCCCATATAATGAACGGTCAAAAGATTAAATAAAATATGAATCGGCATCTCCACCGAATGAATCCACCCATAAGTCAAAATCTGCCACCAAGAACCGGATTTAAAACTCTCCAATTGAAAAGCGAGTAAAACGGCGATCGGATCTCCTTTAAAAACGAACATCGATAAAATCTGCAAAAGATGAACGGTAATCGCCGAAACAATAATAATGGTCGTAATCATGAAATCACTTCCAATGAAAAATCAATCGCTTTCACACTATGGGTCAAGGCCCCCACCGAAATATAATCCACACCACAGTCAGCAACCTCTCTCAAGCGCTCGAAAGTCATCCCTCCCGAGGCCTCGCTCTCACATCGTCCATCGATGATTTTCACCGATTCCCTCATCTGCTCTAAAGTCATATTATCCAAAAGAATTCGATCAATATTTAATTCCACAATCCACTTTACCTGATCAACGGTATCCGCCTCGATCTCAATTTTCAATGGAGGATCCCATCGCCTCGCTTTTGCGACCACTTCTTTCATCTCCTCCGGATTCTTAAAAAAGGCAAGATGATTATCCTTAAAGAGAAACATATCGTAAAGCCCCACCCGATGATTCACTCCCCCTCCACAAGCGACCGCATATTTCTCCAAAGCCCTTAATCCAGGAGTGGTCTTGCGAGTATCTAAAATTCGAGTCTTTGTCCCACGAACTCTCTCCACATAACGATCGGTCTCGGTCGCAATCCCAGAAAGATGTTGAAGATAGTTCAAAGCACTTCGTTCCGCCGTTAAGATAGACCTCAACGATCCCTCCACTTCCAAAATCGATTCACCCGCTTGAATCCGACTCGAATCGGACCTTAAAATCTTCACCTCCAACGAGGGATCGGTCTCTCTAAAAACTCCTTCCGCCACCGGAATCCCCGAAAGCACTCCATTCTCACGAGTCACAATACGAGCCTGAGCAATCGCCCCCTCCGGAATCGAAACCCAACTGGTGACATCCATCGGTCCTCGATCCTCTCCAAGAGCACGACAGGCCGCCTCACGTAAAAGTGCTCTCTCTAAAACCGGTAAAGCAGAATTAAGAATGTCGGCCTTCATCGAGATCAATTAAATCAAAATAGGTTTCAATTTTTCGCTTTGCAGGGGACATCAACTTCACATTCTTCTGAAAATCAGCAATCTTCTCAGGGGAATCAGGAGCTCGACGCATCAAACGCTCATTCATTTCCTGAATCGCATTTTGTGTCGGCCAACAAGATCCTAACGTCCCTTTCAGCCATCCTAAAATCTCTTCATCACTTTTCATCGATTGCGCTGCCGCTTCAAATTCCTTCGAATCCACACAAATAAAATCTAAAATCGTCTTATCAAACCCAACGGTTAAATAATTATAACCGGCCAACTTTCCAGCCGGATAAAGTCGACACTTATCAATTAAACGAGGAAGATACACCAATCCCCCTAACCGATCATAAGGACTCCGTGGACAAATCTCCGGAGCATGACTGACCGGAAGTCCCCCCGCCACCCAAGATTTAAATCCCCCAGAAATCGACTTCACCTGGGTATAGCCCATCTTTTGTAGATTATCAGCAACCAGCACCGACCGAAACCCCCCACTACAATAACAAAGAATCACGGAATCCAAATCCGGAATCCTAGTCTCGATATCACGTTCAATCACCCCTTTTGAGAGAAAAATCGCCCCCGGTGCATGCCCCTCATTCCATTCCGATTGCTCGCGAACATCAATTAAATAGGTTCCCATGGTTTTCTTTAAGGCCTGTGCCTCTTGCACTGAAATATCCCGAACTCTGGTTTTCGCCGACTCCACTAATTTTAAAAAACCTGAAGAATGCTGCATCTCAAGATTTATGAATTCAAAACCTAAAATTGCAAACTATTAAAGCCTCTCGATTTTTCTCGTCCTTCCTCAAAATCAAAGCTAGTCACATCACGATGAATTCACCTCACGAAACGCCGCTCTTCCAAAAGATCTCGGTCGTCGTTCCGTTTTATAATGAATCAGAAAATCTCCCTCGCCTCATTCAAGAGCTCGATGCCTCTCTCACACTCCTCAATCTCGATGCCGAAATCATTTTCGTGAACGATTGCAGTACCGATTTCTTTGACCGCCCTCAAATCTCCCCTCACTTCCCTATTCGATGGCTGAATCTCTCTCAAAACTCCGGTCAAAGTGCCGCACTCTATTACGGATTCCAAGCCGCCACCGGAGATCTCGTCGGAATGCTCGATGCCGATCTCCAAAACGACCCCGAGGATTTTAAAAATCTCCTCACCCTTCTTCAAAAAGAAAACCTCGATCTCGTCACGGGGATTCGTACCTGCCGTCAAGACACTTGGATTCGACGGATCTCGAGTCAAATCGCCAACGCCGTTCGCTCCACGCTCCTCGATGATCACACCTCCGATACCGGATGCTCGCTCAAACTGATGAAAGTCGAAGCCGCAAAAAGACTTCCAGGCTGGAATGGAATGCATCGCTTCATCCCCGCTCTTCTTCTCGGAATGGATTTTAAAACCGGAGAAACCCCAGTCAATCATCGTCCCCGCTTTCGTGGCGTCAGTAAGGTCGTCGGTACAAAACGGGCCCTCCGCGCAACCCGAGATCTCCTGGCCATGATCTGGCTCAAAAATAGACAGTTTAAAGGTCGCCCTCTCTCCTCATGAGCTCGATCTCCTCACAATCTCAATTCATCCACGATTGGAACGACTACGAAATCCTCGCCTGCGGCGATGGAATGAAACTCGAACGATGGGGCGAAATCACCTTAGCCAGACCCGATCCCCAAATTTTGTGGCCAAAAAAAAATCAATCTCTCTGGGATAAAGCCGATGCCCTCTATCTCCGTTCCTCCGATGGAGGGGGACAATGGAAACTTAAAAAATCGCTCCCCGAATCTTGGAAAATCTCCTACAAACATCTTCAATTCAAAATCCGCCCCACAAACTTCAAACATACCGGACTTTTCCCTGAACAGGCCTCCAACTGGAATTGGATCCACCAACAGATCACTCAATCCCCTCGAAAAGATCTTAAGCTTCTGAACCTCTTTGGTTACACCGGGGCTGCAACGATTGCAGGAGCCGCCGCCGGAGCCAGTGTCACTCATATCGATTCCTCCAAAGGAATGGTCGAATGGTGCCGCGAAAATGCCCGTCTCTCAGGACTCGTCGATAAACCGATTCGTTACCTCGTCGACGACTGCATGAAATTCGTTCAAAGGGAGCAACGACGAGGAACTCGATATGATGGTATCCTCATGGATCCCCCCTCCTACGGGAGAGGAAATAACGGAGAACTCTGGAAACTCGAAACTCACCTTTGGCCCCTTCTCCAATCCTGCATCTCAATCCTCTCTGAGGAACCGATCCTCTTCTTGGTCAACGCTTATACCACCGGTCTCTCCCCCACAATCCTCGGACAACTCCTTCGAGAAGCGATCGCAAAACATCCAGGAACTATTTACTCCGGAGAACTCGGACTTCCCATTCGTGAAGGGGGAATGCTCCCCTGTGGTATTTATGCCCGCTGGGAGAAGTAATCCCTAAAAATCAAGTTACTCTAAAATCTCCTGAACGATCCGATCGATCTCTTTCCCATCGGTTTCAATGGTCCTCGAAGACTGTTGATAAAAGCACTCCCGTTCACTTAATAGTTTTTTTAAAGTCCCTAACGGATCTTGATTTTGCAGGAGAGGTCGATTCGTAAATCCCTTCACTCTCTCATAAAGTGTCTCTGGCTTCGTTTTCAAATAGATACAATCCATCCGTTCTAATAAAATTGCCCGAACCAAATCCTGAACAAAGGCACCTCCCCCAATCGAAAGAACTCCCACCTCACCCTCCAATAATCTTAAAATCACATTTTTTTCTAAAAGTCGAAACCCCTTCTCCCCACTCTCTTGAAATAGCTCCGGAATCGTTTTTCCACTCTCCCTCTCGATTTCAAGGTCAGAATCATAAAATGAAACCTTCAATCGCTGAGCTAAAAGCGCTCCCACAGCACTTTTCCCACATCCCATCATTCCCACTAAACAAAGGGGCTTTCTCAAAACGGACATTGAATCCAAACGCATCAAGTCATTAAACGCTCTTCCCTAGATCGAATCAACTATTTTCATGATTTCAGAATTTCCTAAGAAATCTCACCCTCCTTTTGTTGATAAGCCTCTCGAAGTTTCACTCCAATTTCACTCCAGAGATGTTTCTCAAAAACATACTTTTGCCCTATTTTCGCTCTCCTCTGAGATTCTTCAGAATCCTCTAAAATAGAAAGAAGGGTCTGCGCCATGTTCACAGGATCTCGCTCAATTCTCCACGCCCCCTCTCTCGCCACCACCTCATCAAAGGCACACTCCGAGGTAAAGGCACAAGGAATCCCCGCTGCCATCGCCTCCAAAATCGCTTGACTCAATCCCTCCGAATGAGAGGGAAGCACAAAACAATCCGCCCCCTGTAATGCCGCCTGTTTCTCCTCCCCCGAAAGAAGTCCTACCCACTCAATTCGATCGGACACTCCAATCTCAACCGCTAATTTCTGAAGCACTTCCTGAGTTTTTTGCTCATTCGGACCCGCAATGATTAATGTGGTTTGAGGTCTCAATTTTAAAATCTCTGCCAAAGCACGAATGAGTGCATCGATCCCTTTTTTGGGATGAATCCGACCTAAAAATAATATTCGCTTCCCCTCCCTCAATCGAGGATAGCGATCCCAAAAAAGAGCCTCTTTTTCAGAACTGATTTTCTCCTGTCGATACACTCCATTGGGAATAATCACGATTGGACGTTGAATCCCTCGCCGGCGAACCGCCGCTGACTCCCCCTCATGCAATACCTGAATTCTCGCCGCTCTTTTAAAAACAGACCGCTCAAATAAACTCCAATAAAGTTTTTTCTTCATCCCTCGATGCTGGAAAGCCCACAGATCCAACATTCCATGCGGAGTCACCCAATAGGGAATCGATCTCTGATACGCAATCATCGCTAAACGACTCATCATCGGTGAAAAAATCGTATGAAAATGAACAAGATCATACTGCCAAACATTCAGCTTAAACCAATACACCAAAGAGGTACTCCAAATAAAATCATGACGAGAGACCCGTGAAAAAAACTTTTGATGTGAAAATGCTGATACCGAATGCCAATCCACCTCCTTCCCCCCGGTCGTCGTAATCCAATCAATCTGAAGATCAATCGAAGAGGCCTCCTTGACAAGGGGGGGAACCACTTGACTGACCCCACCAAATACAAGATCCCGATAAGGGGAAACCATCAATACTTTCATGAATGTCTCAAAAGTTTAACGGCCGCAATCATCAAGACAAGCGCCAAAGCCCATTGAACGATCCGTGGTGAAAAAAATCGACTTCCTAAAGTCCCTCCAATCACTCCTCCGAGATAAACGGCGAAAATCAATTCGACTTCAATAAACTCCATATTCCTCCCACTCCAAAAATATCCCCCGAGCCCGGCAATCGAATTCAAAAGAATGAAAAGCGATGAAGTCGCCGCCGCTTTTTTGGAAATCGCCCAACCCGCAAAAATAAGTAAAGGCGTCAAAAATATCCCTCCCCCTGTTCCTGTAAGTCCTGCTAAAAAACCAAATAAAGCCCCCCAAAATAGAGCCCATCGAACGAGTGGAATCTTTTCGATCTCTTCAGTTTGCGGCTTCCAAAAAAAACGAACCGCAGAAAAAATTAAAACAACCGCTAATAAAAAGGATAAAGAATGAGATTTTAAATGAATCGATCCCCCGATAAATGAAAAAGGTATTCCACTCAAAATAAAGGGCCAGGTCAGAGGAAAACTAAAATACCCCGCTTTCGTAAATTGATAAAAGGAAAGGGTGGCAACCATCACATTAAGCATTAATACAAAAGGACGAATTTCCTCAACGGCAAAGCCGGCGAGCGTCAACACCGCAATATAACCAGAAGCCCCTCCATGTCCTACAGAGGAATAGAGAAGCGCCACTAAAAAGAAAGCCCCCATCAAAATCCAATTTATTTCCAACATTGATTCCAAACTATCACAAACTCAAAAAGAGACCGAATAAAAAATAATCTCTTAAGAACGCAGGGAAAGAGAAAAAAAACATCGAATTTTATTTCTTAACTTCCTTTTTTTTATTTAAAAATTATTTAATTTTCGACTTTCACTTCTCTCAACAAACTCTCCACAAAACCCGTAATGGTATGCGGCGTCGCTTCAAATCCAATCTCATACCCGAGCTCTCTCATCTTCGCACTCGTCACCGGCCCCATACTGCCAAACTGCGGCTTCTTGCCCGCAGTCTGAATCTGAAGCGGATGCCAATGCTCGACGGTACTCGAACTCGAAAAAAGAACCCAATCCGCCCCCTCTTCAATAAATCGTTGCCGATTTCCCCAAAGATCTTCGGTCTCCGCAACCGTATCATAGATCGGCCATTCCCAAAGCTCTCCCCCTTTTGTCAACAATTCCTTTGAAAGCTCCGGATTTCCAATCGAAGAGCGTGGTAAGCAGACTCGCTTTCCTTCAACCATCTCACGAGGAATTTGCACCCCAAGGGCCTCCGCCGTAAACTCCGTCGGTTGAAAATCAACCTTCACAAAATAAGACTCAATCGATTTCGTCGTCCCCGTTCCAACAGAAACAATTTTAACAGAGCCGAGTTGACGAATATCCCGGTTGAATTTTAAAAATGTTTTAAAAAAACAATCGACCGCATTCGGACTCGTAAAAACAAGGAGATCAACTTGATCTTGAAAATGCTCTAACCGCTTTTCCAATGACACATCCACCTCACGAGGAACAATCCGAATCGTCGGAATTTCCAAAACATCAGCCCCTAAATTTAAAAGTTTTTCAGCCAACTTCGAGACCTGTGTTCTTGATCGCGTCACGACAATCCGAAGTCCATGCAGAGGTCGATCCTCAAACCATGAAAGCTCTTTCTTTAGCGAGACGACTTCCCCCACGATAAAAATCGCTGGCGCTTTAAATCCCCGCTTTTCTGCCTCCTCCGCAATCGTTCCCACGGTTGCAACCATCGACTCTTGTTTGGGCCACGTCCCCCATCTCACGAGCGCCGCTGGCGTTGTTGATTCCGTTCCATTCGCGATCAATTGACTCGCAATCTGAGCTAATCGCTCAACCCCCATAAAAAAGACACGCGTCCCCTTCAAGGCCCCCAAAACCTTCCAATCTAAGGCCGAATCCGGCTTCGTCGGATCTTCATGCCCCGTGATAAAAGTGACCGTCGAAGAATAATCCCGATGGGTCACCGGAATCCCCGCATAAGCGGGAGCCGCAATTCCTGAAGTAATCCCTGGAACGATTTCAAAATCGAGCCCCTCGGCTCGGAGCGACTGCGCCTCCTCCCCTCCCCGACCGAAAACAAAAGGATCCCCCCCTTTCAACCTCACCACCGTTTTCCCCGCACGCACCCTCTCCACAAGTTTCTGATTAATTTGCTCTTGCGTCAGCGTATGATCCTTCGCCTTTTTCCCTGCATAAATCCGCTCTGCGTGAGCGGGAACCCACTGCAAAATTCGAGGATTACAAAGATAATCATAAATCACGAGATCAGCCTTCTCCAGGAGCTCTTTAGCCCTCAAGGTCAAAAGCCCCGGATCGCCTGATCCCGCTCCGACTAAATAAGCGACCCCTTTTGTAGCTTTCTTTTCTGATGCCATAAATTTTCCCTTAGATTTATTCATACAAGCACCTCCTTCTCGTTTTGGGAGAAGGCCGGGATGAGGGGGTGAAGCTCAGATTGAGTGAGAATCATTGGTTGTTATACTCCTGATCTGGTAACATTTTTACTATTTTGTCAAAGTCCGACTCAAACAATCGATCCTGAATAATCCGATACTTCTCAAACTCGCTTTCGGCATGAGCCTCGGCGATTTCGGCAGAGACTTTTCCGGCATCTTGCAAAATTTCACGGTCGGCCGCAGCAATGAAACGGTTAAGTCGGGTTTCCCAGTCTTGCATCGTCATGGGGATCTGCCGTAGTGCCATGCTTTCCGCTAGATCCAAGTAAGCGGAGACCAGCCGTTGCAGCTGAGCCACTTCATTTTCAGTGAGATAGTTTTTTGCGACGACCACGTCGAATTTCTGGATTTTTCCTTGGGGGGCATCTTTCCACGTGGTGAGTCCCATCCGATCCATTTTTGCGTCCGCGCGGGAGAGGATGACCTCCGCAGCAGTTTGTCCGTGAATGGCCCAGTGAAGCTTATTTTGTACCGTGGCAAAGAAACGATGGGTGGAAGCAGCCGTGACATCGTAGTCAATAGAAGTGGCGTAAATATCGGTGATCTTCTGGTAGAACTTTCGTTCGCTGAGGCGAATCTCCCGAATCCGCTCCAATTGCTCCTCGAAATATTTTTTTCCGAGGATCGAGCCATCGTTCTTCAATCGCTCATCATCCATGGCGAAGCCCTTGATTGTGAAGGACTCGATAATGCCCGTCGCCCACTTGCGGAACTGCACCGCACGCTCCGAATTCACCTTGTAACCGACAGCGATGATCGCCGAGAGGTTGTAGTGCTGAGTGTCGTAAGTTTTACCGTCGACAGCAGTTATTCGAAAATTTCGAATAACTGCATCTTCCTTCAATTCATGGTCGGTAAAAATCTTTTTGAGATGATAGTTGATGGTATGGGTTTCAACATCATAGAGCTGCCCCATCATTTTTTGACTAAGCCAAACGTTTTCATCGGCGTAAACAGCCTCCACGCCCCCCTGACCACTCGCTGCCACAAACGTGAGATATTCCGCAGCTGATGATCGAACCAAAGTGACTTCGGGCTTCTTCTTGGCGCGACCGCTTAGAGTGGGCTTCTTTTTGTTCATAGATTCTTTTTACGACTATTTTTCATCGACTTCAAATAAACTGCAAGCCATCCCACCGCTTTGACATGACTTCTCCAAGCACGGAAAATATCGGCGGCAAGCGTTCGCGTATCGCTGATGTTTGTGCCGCGGATTACCTGCACGCCAGAAGACACGTGGCAGTCGCTTTTCATCCTGGAACCGAACGGACCAATGGCGATGGCTCCGTTTGTTGGAGCCTTCAGTTCCTCGATGCTTTTCAGCGTCCAGCCGTTACCCATCACAACCCACCTCTTTATTCAAAAAAACAATGTATTCCCCTTGAACATCAAGAGCCAGCGTCTTCCCATTTTGAAGCGCCTCCAAATCCGCCTCAGTCAGTTTAAAAACATCGCCGCCCCATCGTTTTCCAAAAGGAGTTTCAGGCCCATCCATGGCGTCAAAAGGCTCTGGGACAATCGTTTTTGGTGTGGTAACATTCGTTGTTTCATGGGATTGAAGCTTCGAAAGCCACGGTTTTAATCCTTCTTTTCGAACATCCAGAAAGCGATCCATCTTTTTCGTCAATTCATGAAGCTCGGGCGAAATCCATGAAATGATCTCAAGAATGGATTGATGTTGAGCGTCGAGATCTTTCCAATGCAAAATGCGTTCGTGGTGGAAGACGCGATTCCGGAGGTCTCGAATATCCTGCCATCTTTTGTCGAGTTTGGCTTGATATTGCTGGATTGCAGGGGCGTGAGGGAATGCGTGCTTAGCAAGGTAGGCTCCAATGCCTGTGCGTGCGTGAGATTTATTAAAAAAACAAACCCAGAAGCCAAAATTCAATTCGGCGACAATTCGGCCTGAAGTAATAGGTTTTCCACGCTTTCTCAAAGCATCCTTAGCTTCGTTTACCTTATCCTGTTGCCATGGTGTGAGATGTGCTTTTGGCGAGTCATACCAATCTTCTGTACCACAGCGAATCTGTAATGCTTGGTGGATCGAATTACGGAGTGCAATCTCAGCAAATTGGAGGGCGGGATAAAGGGCTTCGCCCAAAGCCATGTTCAGCATGTAGCGGGCCAGCGTCAGTTTTTGATCCGCTCCGTCTTGACGGTAAACGTCGATACGTTCCTCATGGAGAATTTCCTCAATTTTCAGAAAGAAGATCGGGTTCATGCGACGGTCATCTGGCTGGATGAAAAATCCAAAAGTTTGATTTGACACAGGGGCAGAATGACTCCATGTTCATTTCGTTGACCCTGAGATCCCTTCCTTAGCCGCTTGCGGTTGAGAGGCCTCAGGGTTTCTTTTTGTCGGGATTCAAAAATCATATCCCAACCCTTTGAGGTTCTTTCGAATCTCCTTTTCCAGTTTTTCGGACTCTTTGAACTGGGAGGCCAGTTCCTTGACGAGGCGAGGCATCTTTTCTTCAAAAGGCTCTCCATCCTCTTCAATGGCTTCCGCCCCGACGTATCGTCCAGGAGTCAGAACATGACCATGAGAAGTGATTTCATCGATGGTAGAAGACTTACAAAAGCCCGCTGCATCCTCGTATTTTTTGGCTCCTTTTTCTCCTCTCCATGAGTGATACGTCGAAACGATCTTTTGAAGATCAACGTCTGTAAGTTCTCGGTGAACACGGTCGATGAGGGTTCCCATTTTTCGGGCATCGATGAAGAGGGTCTCTTTCCGGCGATCTCTTCTTTTTCCATCATTCTTATTTTTCGTGAGAAACCAGAGACAGACCGGAATTTGGGTGCTGTAAAAGAGTTGTCCGGGCATGGCAACCATGCAATCGACCAGATCTGCCTCGATAATGGCTTTACGGATCTCGCCTTCACCCGACTGGTTAGAGGACATGCTCCCATTCGCCAGAACGAATCCCGCGAAGCCATCCGCCGCCAGATGATGGATAAAGTGCTGAACCCAGGCAAAATTCGCATTTCCCTTAGGAGGAATTCCATATTTCCAACGGACGTCATCATCGACCCGATGCCAGTCGGAATCATTGAATGGCGGATTCGCGATCACGAACTGCGCTTTCAAATCTTTATGAAGATCCCGGCGGAAGGTATCGGCATGTTCGATGCCAAAATCAGCTTCTATCCCCCGAATCGCAAGATTCATGATCGCTAATTGACGAGTCGTTGGATTACTTTCCTGTCCGTAGATACTCAAGTCACCGATGCGTCCCCCGTGTTCGAGCACAAATTTTTCGGATTGAACAAACATTCCGCCTGAACCACAGGCAGGGTCATAAATGCGACCTTTATAAGGAGAAAGCATTTCAACGATCAGTCGAACGATACAACTGGGGGTATAAAACTGACCGCCATTCTTCCCCTCAGCACTAGCAAATTGGGTTAAAAAATATTCATACACTCGCCCAAGAATATCTTTGGAGCGATTTGCCTTATCTCCAAGACCAATCGTTCCAATGAGATCGATCAATTCTCCTAATCGATGTTTATCAAGGGCAGGACGGGCATAATTCTTCGGAAGGACCCCCTTCATTCGTGGATTATCCCGTTCAATGGCGACCATGGCATCATCGACGATTTTTCCAATCGTCGGTTGCTTGGCACTGCTTTGGAGGTAAGCCCATCGAGCCGCAGGAGGAACCCAAAAAATATTCTCTGCCCTGTATTCATCGGGATCTTCTGGATCGGAACCTTTGTAATCCCCTTTTCCCTCTTTCAACTTGGCGTGCATCTCCTCAAAAGCATCAGAGATGTATTTTAAAAAAATTAAACCAAGAACAACATGCTTATACTCCGAGGCATCCATGTTGTTGCGAAGTTTATCGGCGGTGAGCCAGAGCTTGGCTTCAAATCCGAGATTTGCAGAAGTCTTATCACTGGAGGAACGCATCCCCTACTCAATGCCAGTTTTCGTTTTAATCACAATGCTTAATTCCCCTCTCCGCGCTCTCCGTGCCTCTGCGTGAGCCTCCTCCTCGTCCTCTAGTCATTCTGAGAAGAACGATTCACGCGGAGGTGCGGAGAGGCGGAGGGGTCAAGATGATTCACCACTCGATGAAGTCCCTCTTTTAAAGTAGCCGCTCCAAAATTAATCAACAATCCCACAGAAAGATGAAGTAGTAGAGTAGGAAGGGTAGGTCGATAGACCTCCCTTCCTCTCATCAAACCGAACGTGCGGTTTTCCCGCATTCGGCTTTCGGAGGTGATTTTATCTTTAGGCATTTTGATTCTTCCATGGGGCGTTCATCGGGAAGCGAATCAGACCG
>CAMCYL010000071.1 GCA_945883905.1 Akkermansia muciniphila
CGCACTCCCCTCGCAAAGCGAAAATCCAAAAAGGCAATCCGTCAGCTGACCATAGGCGTCAACCTAAGCAAAACAGGATTCACCACGGGGTAAACGGAGGGCCGCAGAGGAAAAATTCAATTCTCTATTTTTTGAAAGCAAAGATAGCCGCCTTTTTCTTCGACTTAAAACAATCATAACCTCTGTTTTCCTCCGTTTACTCTGCGGTGAATATTGTATTTTCTCTTCTCTTCAGTTGACGTCTATGCGATACAGATCGGGGGAGCCAGATCGGCGCCCCATTAAAACCAATCCGAGAATTTCTCACGGAGAGGATCGTGAGCCCTTTCCGAGGAGAGGTGAAACCGATCTTCTGCTTGCGCTTCCTCCCCTCTCTCCCTATCGATAGGCTCATGGCCTCAATCCCACTCACTGGAAAACAACGTCGCAACCTTAAAGCTCTCGCTCACCATCTCGAGCCCGTGGTCTTCGTTGGCAAAGAGGGCCTCACCGCCGGTCTCATTGAAAGCGTCCGCAAAGCCCTTCATGATCACGAACTGGTGAAGGTAAAATTCGTGAACTTAAAGGAGCAGAAAAAAGAGCTCTCCTTAGAGATCGCTACAAAAACAGAGTCAACCCATGTCGACATCCTCGGCCATATCTCTATTTTTTTCAAATCGACTAAAGGAAAAATTAAAATCGATTAATCCACTGCCTCTTACTTCATCAATCCAGCCCACAAGCCCTATCCATAATTCCAGCGCTAGGACTCTTTCTCTCATTACTCTTCAGATTCCTCACCGTGCCCTGCTTTACGACGGTGCGGAACCACTTGATTGAATTGTAATTGAACCTCTGAAGAGCGTCCTAAGAAATCGAGCAGAAGTCGAACCCGTTCCTTCGCAGGCATGACCTCGCGGACAACGGCGATTATTCCTTTAAAGGCTCCCTCGGCGATTTTTACTTTGGAGCCGACTTGAGGAATATCCGGAATGACTTGGATCTCTTCGTGATTCATCTCTTTACGAAGTTCATTGATCACCGCCTCATCAATGGAGGGTAATCGACCCCCAAAATGAAGAATGCTGCTCACTCCTTGACTATATTGAACCTGCGTCTTTAAGGGAGTGAGCTCAAATTTTGCGAAAAGATAATTTGGAAAAAGGGCCTCAACGAACCAAACGGCTCCCCGCGGAGTAATTTTACGGAGTCGAATGCGGGGACAAAAAACCTCAACCCCCTCAATTTTGCGAAGTGTCGCCGCCGCAATATGCTCGTGTTTCGGCTGCGACCGCAAACAATACCATGCGGCTGGAGTCTCAATGATCTCCGATTCTGGAGGGGAAGTAAAAGAGGGTTGCTCCATTTTAACCCCCCAAAAGTCGTTCAACGGCAGGCATAATTTTCTGAGCTTGTTTATGCCAATTCCGGAGTTTTCCAAGACGGTCGTTGTACCGTTTTTTCTCGCCGTTTTGCAAGTCATTGACTTTAAGGCTTAAACTTTCGATTCGCATTCCAAGATCTCGTATTCCGGGTTCCAGTCGCTCTTGAATAAAGCCTTGCATGAGAAGACGAATATTCCCCTCAAGTTCAAAACGATCTCGGCGATCCCCTGGGACGTAGGTTATTTTGACCGCATGGACGCCACGAAGTGCCTTCAGCCCTTGACTCGCCGAGCCTTTACTCATATTGAGTCGCGCACAAATATCATCGAGCGAAAGGGGATTTGAAGAGGTAAAAAGAAGACCGTAAATTTCGCCGTAGCTTTTGGGAAAACCGATGAATTGGGCAATTCGAACAAAGAGATCGATCGATTCCACCTCGAGGGCATGAAAATTCTGAGGCGAAGTAATCGCGGGAGAACTGAGGGACTCCGGTTCCAATACCTGCTTCATGCGATCAATCTATCGATTATCTCCACTTTGTTCAATATTTTTTGAACAAAATAACCCATTAGTGTCCACTAAAACAAAAAACCTTAAATACATTGTCTCACGCACTCCCCTCGCAAAGCGAAAATCCAAAAAGACAATCCGTCAGCTGACCATAGGCGTCAACCTAAGAAAAAACAGGATTCACCACGGGGTAAACGGAGGGCCGCAGAGGAAAAATTCAATTCTCTATTTTTTGAAAGCAAAGATAGTCGCCTTTTTCTTCGACTTAAAACAATCATAACCTCTGTTTTCCTCCGTTTACTCTGCGGTGAATATTGTATTTTCTCTTCTCTTCAGTTGACGCCCATGCGATACAGATCGGGGGAGCCGGTCGGCGCTCCATTAAAAACCAATCCGAGAATGTCGCTCTGAGAGGATCGTGAGCTCTTTCCGAGGTGAGGTGAGGTGAAACCGATCCCCTCCAGAGAAACTCGATCGTTTTTTGAAAATCCTTTTTTCAAAGAAACGGGAGAGATTCTCGGGAGGCGCCGAAAGGCAAGAGCTCATGATCCTCTCCCTCTCTGACGTTGCGGCGTCGCGGCGTGGCGCGAGAACTGCTTTAGGATTTCAATCCCCCTCCTCTAATTCACCTCTCAAATCCAAAGTTATTTTGGACGGTAGTGAAAATAACCTCTTTTAATCCTCGATCGGATTCCAAACTTTCTTGAAACCAAGACCTTGAAAATCCTTTACATTGACCGTGGAAAACTCCTGCACTCCTTGATGTTGAAGATAAAGCGCAAATCGAACATCGTCAACTCTTGATCTAAAATCGCTTGTTCTTTGATTTGTTTGTGATTGAGCTTATTCCATCCTCTTTTTTGCGGAAGAGGAGGAGTCCAGTCTAACACTGTATCAGAATGAACATATCGACTTAAAAGAAGCTCGGAACCTCTTCGGAGTGCCTCCGCAAGCGACCACTCTTGACGAACCGCAAGCCGCTTTAAATCGCGGTACATTTCATTCGGAATTTGAATCTGTGTCTTAATCATAATGGATATTTTACATCTCTATAAATTTGATGTCAAATTGAGAAAATCCACATGACTCACTTCCGAATTCGTGTGAAATCACGAAATGTAACCTTTGAATCGGTTTTAACGCTTGCTCCTCCCTTGGAAATTCCGTACGAAAGAGGGATGAAATCGACACGTGATGTTGCTCTGGGATTAATTCAAACGACAGCAACGGCAAGTCCGGAAGAAAATTTAAAGAATCAATGCGAATTGATTCGATCGGCAGCCAAAAAAGGGGCTCAGATTATTTGCACACAGGAGCTCTTTCGGGCTCCTTATTTTTGTCAAAATGAGGATCATGCAAATTTTGCCCTCGCAGAGGCGATCCCCAATGGGCCCAGTACGATTGCTTTTCAAGCCTTAGCAAAGGAGTTGGGGGTCGTGATTATTGGCTCTCTTTTTGAGAAACGTGCCCACGGACTCTACCATAACACCGCTGTGATTATCGATGCGGATGGCTCCTATCTCGGAATGTACCGTAAGATGCATATTCCTGATGATCCTTTGTTTTACGAAAAATTCTACTTCACGCCTGGAGATCTGGGATTCAAATCGTGGCAGACCAAATTTGCGAAGATTGGGGTCTTGATTTGCTGGGATCAATGGTATCCCGAAGGGGCCCGTCTCACGGCAATGCAAGGGGCGGAGATCTTATTTTATCCGACCGCGATCGGCTGGCACCCCTCAGAAAAGGCCCACTACGGCGAGGGACAACATACCGCGTGGGAGACGATTCAACGTTCTCATGGAGTTGCCAATGGATGTTATGTTGCTGTCGTCAATCGGATTGGACTCGAACAACCGATCGGCGGAGATGGCCTTGAGTTCTGGGGTCAAAGTTTTATCTCAAATCCCTCTGGGCAAATCCTTCAAAAAGCCAGTGTTGATAAAGAGGAGATTCTCATTCAAACCGTGAACTTGGATGCCATTGATACCGTTCGTACCCATTGGCCTTTCCTTCGCGATCGTCGAATCGATGCGTATGGAGAGATCACCAAAAGATACATTGATTAGAGCAAGGTTTTCTCCCATTTTGCAAGCGGAGTAACGGCGTGACCTTCCAGGGGTCGTTTATAGTCATGGATTCCGGGAGCAATCAACGGTTTTTCGGCATAAATCCCGCGCATCATTTCAACTCGTGCATCGAGATTATCGATATAATGAAGGGCCCACCCCTCAGGGGTTCTTGGAGTCACTGGAGCTCCGTACTCTTTTTGACCGTGGTGAGAGGCGATCAAATGAAGGAGATGTTGACGAACGGTTTCCGAGGAGGGAGACCCCTTTTCTTGAAATTCAGGATTCGTTTCTAAGGTACGCCAAAGTTTATTGACGAGTTCGATTCCGATGGAGATATGCCCCAAAAGTTCTCCGACGACTTGAGGGTGAGAGACGAAGCTTTGTTCGGCGTAGTCGTTTTCCCAAAGTTTTCCGGAGTCATGAAAGAGCACTCCGGCGCAAACGAGATCCCAGTGAATTTGGGGATAGATGGGAATTAAGGCGACGGCGGTCCGCATCATTTGCGGCGTATGCTCAAGAAGTCCTCCTCGGCGAGCGTGATGAATTTCTCGGGCGGCAGCGGCGCGTTTAAATCGATCTCCAAATTGATCGATAAAGGCTCGACAAAGAAGCCTTAATCGAGGATCTGAAAATGTGGCGATCGTTTTTTGAATAAATTCATATTCTTGATTAATGAATGTGATTCGCTCGGCACTTCCGGCAAAAAATTCCGGGATCTCTTCTTTTGTTAAATGTCGGAGCTGAAGTTCTTCGACATTTAAACCAAAAGAATTACGAGAAAATCGTCCTGTGGCATGAACCGCCTCGCCCCCTTGTAATGGCTCGCAAAATTCGAAGGCAGGGGTATCGGCCCAGATCTTGATTTTTTCACGACCGGTTCCATCGGCAATTTCCAACTCTAAATACGGTTTTCCCGTTCGTGTCACTTGCCGACGAATCGTGCCGATTTGAAAATCGATTCCCAAATGAACAGATTCACCATCGACAGGGGTTTGTTGAAGAAGCGATTGGAGACTCATAGAATGGAAATTAGGGAAAATTATTTTATTGGCGATTGGAATCGGTTCAAAAAAACAGATTCCGCGTGCATCCTTGGGGCGCAATGGTTACCTTTCTTTATGCTGTGGAGGTTAAAAAATCGAACGCTTCGTTGTGATGCTCAAAAGCCATTGATTATGGGAATTTTGAATATTACACCGGACTCCTTTTCCGATGGGGGCTCCTATTTTTCCTGCGAAAAGGCCGTGGACCATGCTCTTTTCATGGAGGAGCAGGGGGCTGATTTGATTGATATCGGTGGAGAATCGACTCGTCCGCAGGCCTCACCGGTCTCACTTGAAGAGGAGTTGAAGCGAGTCCTTCCTGTGATTGAATCGCTCCGGGGAAAGATAAAAATTCCGATTTCCATTGATACCACCAAATCGATCGTGGCTCGAGAGGCGATTGCTGCGGGGGCTGAGATCCTGAATGATGTGAGTGCTTTTGAGTGGGATTCCGAACTGTTAAAAGTAATTCAGGATTCGCAAGCGGGCTATATCTTGATGCATGCGCAAGGAAAGCCGACGACGATGCAAAACAATCCTCAATACAATGAAGTCGTTCAGGAGGTTTATGATTTTTTAAAAATAAAGCTCCAAGTGATTGAGGAGGCTGGTGTTTCTTTGGAAAGCGTGGTAATGGATGTAGGATTCGGATTTGGAAAGACCATGGAACATCAACTTACCCTTTTAAAAAATCTACGACGATTCACTGAATTGAATCGTCCGCTTCTCCTTGGGGTCTCTCGAAAATCTTTCTTACGTCAATTCGCCGGTCCTGAAAGCGTTGAAACGGCCACGACCGCGGTTCATCTCCTGAGCGCCCTTCAAGGAATTTCGCTTTGGAGAACCCATGATATTTCCCATGCGGTTGCAGCCCGAAAAGTTTTAGGAGCCTGTTTATGAAAGCGGTTTTACACGATTGGTCTTGGATCATTGAAATTGCGTTACTGACGGTTGCTCTTTATCAATTTTGGAAATTATTTAGAGGAACGAGTGGGGCTCGTGTCATGACGGGGTTGGTTATTTTAACATTGGGCTCCTCGCTTTTGGCGATGATTCTTAATTTAACCTTTATCACCCAACTCCTTCGTTATTTTGCCGGATTCTTTGCCTTAGCGATGGTGATTATTTTTCAACCAGAGCTTCGACGATTTCTTGCGGAACTGGGAAGTCGCCAGTTTACCGGGGAAAAACGGCGTCAAACGGAGGTCATTGAGGCGGTGGTGAATGCCATTGAGGCACTCCAACAAGAAAAACTAGGGGCTTTGATTGCCTTTGAACGGGATGTTATTTTTCAACAGGGTCGAGAAACAGGAACCCCCATGGATGCCCATGTTTCTGCCGATTTATTGGAAACCATTTTTTATCCCCGAACACCGCTTCATGATGGGGGAGTGATCATTGCGAGCGATCGAATCATTGTGGCCGCGGCGATCTTCCCTGTGACGGAGATGCAAGGATTACATCGTACCTTAGGATTAAGACATCGAGCGGCGATTGGACTGGCAGAGGTCACCGATGCCATCGTTGTTACACTTTCGGAAGAAACTTCGATCATCTCATTGGCACATCATCAATCGTTAGAAAGACCGCTATCGGTCGATCAACTTCGAGCGAGATTGACGGAGCTTTTAGATCATTAAACCGATTTCTTTCATGAGAAATCGATTTATCTCTCAAAACAGATCCCCAAAGTGGTGCTACTCCTTGAAGGCGGTGACTAGCTCTATTAGTTTCTTGGGCATATCTTGGAGGTGAACGACTTTCTCTACGGCACCACATTCAGCGGCGGCGCGAGGCATTCCATAGACAACACAGGTCTCTTCCGATTGACCAAGGGTGCGGGCTCCGGCTTTTCGGAGGTTCAACAGTCCCTCCGCCCCATCTTTTCCCATTCCTGTAAGAATGGCAGAAGTGACATATCTACCCGCCTCTTTTGCTCCGCTATTAAAAAGAACATCGACGGCGGGACGTTGGTGACAAACCATTGCCTCTTCATTTAATTGAACTTTGTAATGATCCCCAAACCATTTCACTGTCATGTGAAATCCACCGGGAGCAATCAGGGCGAGTCCAGGTTCAACTCGATCTCCGTTTTGAGCTTCACGAACCTTGAACTGACAGAGTTCATTGAGTCGCTCAGCAAAAGTTTTTGAAAAATAAGCAGGAATATGTTGAACGATACAGATTCCGGGAAGTCCTCCCGGCATTTGGGTTAGAACCTCTTTCAACGCCTCTGTTCCGCCGGTCGATGCCCCTAGTAAGATTAACTGACGGGGATGGAATTTGGTAGTGACACTGGTTTGAGGTGTTGATTTCTTGATCGTTTTTTTAACCTCTTCTTGAGCGGCACTCTCCTTCACTGTTTTGAATTTTATTTTTGCGGCGGCGGCCTCTTTGACTCGTTCAGGAAGAATCTCTGCCAGCTGTCCAACGGAATAAGAGCCACTCGGTTTAGCGAGGACATCAACGGCTCCACTATTAAGAGCATCTAACGCAAACTTAGAGCCCGCTTGAGTCAATGAGCTCATAATAATCACCGGCATCGGGCGATGCTCCATGATGATTTTCAAAAACGTGAGTCCATCCATTCGCGGCATTTCAATATCGAGCGTCAAAACATCCGGCGTGAGCTCTAAAATCTTATCCCGAGCGACGTAGGGATCGATCGCCGTCCCCACCACCTCAATTTCCGGATCCTTACTTAAGGCATCGGAAACAATTTTTCGAACGATTGCCGAATCGTCCACGATTAAAACTCTAATTTTTTTACTCATGCCATTTTTCCCATTACTTTTGATTTGTCATTCCTATCATTAATGCCAAATCAGATTTTTTGATAAATTGCTGGTTTCACTGGTTTTAAAGGATGTTTAATTCCCGTAAGACTCTCGGAGTGACCGATCATTAAATAACCTCCCGGAACCAGAAGACTTGCGAGATGATTCACGAGTTCCTCTTGCGTTTGTCGGTCAAAATAGATCATGACGTTTCGACAAAAAATAACGTGAAACGGTTTTTGAAAAGGATATTGAGCTTGAAGAAGATTAAGTCGGGAAAAGGTAACTTTTGTACGCAGTTCTTCTTTGACCCGATAAAATCCCTCCTGCTCTCCAAAGCCCTTTTGGAAATAAGAACGAAGAAGATCAGGACGCACCTCTTTAAGTCGTTCCTCTGGAAAAACCGCATTTTGTGCCTTTGCCAGAATTCGATTTGAGATATCGGTCGCTTGAATATCCCAATTAAAATTTTTGGTTTTAAAATATTCCTGAAGTTGAATCGCGAGGGAATACGGTTCATCGCCAGAGGAACTGGCCGCACACCAAAGACGAAACTCACTACCTCCCTGATTCTTTGCGTATTCATGAAGTTCAGGAAGCGCATGAGTTTGCATGAACTCGAAATGCTGAATTTCACGAAAGAAAAAGGTGTGATTCGTCGAAATCACATCGATCAGATTTTCCATCTCCCCTTCATTATTATTTAAATAATCGATATATTCAGGGATCGTTAAAATCTTTGTCTCGCGAAGCCGTTTATTCAGTCGAGCCGAGACGAGGTCCAATTTATCATCTCCGAGATTGATTCGACTATGCTCATAAACGAGCTTACGAATATAATCATAAGATTTTGCATCAACGACTTGTGGTTTGTATTCGTAATTCGACATAGCGTCCTTTTATGCTGTTTCTTTTAAAATCTGTTTTTCAAGACAATCATCTATCAATTTAAGGAGAAGTGGCACCGAGCCCGCACGGGTTGCTGCGATTTTAAGGTTTTTCAGCCCCGCGGGAACATATTGCAGAAAATTAGTTTTCCCTTTGTGACGGGAGAGAAATCCATAAGCCCCAAGGGCCTGCATTAAACGATTGATCGAGGCCTCATAAAAAGAGGTTAAAAAGGCCTCCCAATCTCCACTCTCTCCTAATGAATCATAAAAATGGAGAAGCTCTAATTGATGCGACTCATCAAAGGAGACGTAAGGATCAAAAAGGAGAGATCCGAGGTCATAAAATCGATTGCCAATACGCATTCCTTGAAAATCAATGAGGAACGCCTTTTCATCTCGAATCATAATATTTTGAGATTGAAAATCACGATGAACGAGACAGGGAGTTTCTTCACAAAGACGCATCGCAAGACTTTGAAGCTCATCTTCGAGTCCGATCAGATGTTCAGAAGTCGGATGAACGCCTGCAAGCCCCTCAACGAATTGAATCAAAAAGTAGTTTCGTTCCCAAGCATACAGCGTTTCATCGAAACCGGGCATTAAACGTACGGAGCGATCTTGAATTGCGGAGAGCCCTTGATCATGCAGGCGACGTGCGGCCTTAAGGGCCAATTCATACCCTTTTTTACGCTCCTCCCACTTCCAATCTCTCATCGAGTAGAGATCGACAGCCCCGAGATCTTCAAGCCAGACAAGCCGTTTTTCAGGATCGTGATCGATAATTTCAGGAACAGGAATCCCCAGATCTTTCAGGAAAGCCCCAATTTCGACGTAATAATGATTCTCCTCCTTTTCCTTCGAATAATGCATGACAATACAGGAGAGATTTTCGGCATTTTGAGCACGGTGGAAGCTACGATCTGATCCTCCTTTGAGGATGGCAGTCAACTGAGGGGGGTGACTATGAAAGGGCTTCACCCGTTGTTGGGTTGCTTGAGAGAGCCATTCTTCGTTTTGAATCATGAAATGAACCTTTTGATCAGGAACTCACAAAATAAACAAAATTAAGTAAAATCGCAATAAAGAAGGATAAAAATCGCTTAAAATTATCCAAAACAAGAAAAAAAATTCTCGTTAATTTTCGCTCGCTTCGCCAGCCTCCACAATTTGCGCTTTCTCATCAAATTCGATCGCATCCAAAGTCGTTCCCGGATAAGCTCTCCAAGCCCAATTTTTATCCACCCCATAAACAAAAACGGAGCGCTTAATCAAATCGGCCTTAACCGTCTTCGGAATTAAAAAGTGAAGCTCATAAGTCTCATTTTTTTTGAATCCTGAAGGGGTTTTAAATAACGAATCCCATCCTCCACTTGGAGTTCTCCGATGTCCACTGGTTATCTCTGTCATTTTATGAATAACGACGTTATTTTCATCGTAAAAGTAGGCGATCATTTTAAAGTCGGGAAAAGGAATATCTTTTTTTACCTCTGCATTCACCCATAGAACGGTTTGCCCTGACTTCCATTCACGAACCTCTTGCACATAAACCGATCGAGGGGCCGCTTCAAGCAGATTAATATCTATGACTCTCATCGCGACCGACATTTTTTGTGAAAAAAGTGAGCCCAAACTAATAACAAAAAAAAGAATCCATCGATTGCCCTTTAAAATATTCATTTTTGAAATCTAAAGATTTACTTAACAAACTCAACCTCATTATCCGACCGTCGCCAAAGTTTTACGTTGCAGATGAATCGCATCGAGCTGACGCTTTAACTGTGGAAATGCTTTAAGCTCTGGATCTCTCTTGAGGAGCTCTCCGGCATCTTTTCGAGACCGCTGCAGAAGATCAAAATCTCGAAGAAAATCCCCAACTCTCAGCGGAGGAAGTCCACTTTGTTCCGTCCCAAAAATATTTCCCGGGCCTCGAATCGCAAAATCTTTCTCGGCAATCTTAAAACCATCGCAAGTCTCCTCCATCACTTTCAAACGTTGCCATCCCTCAAGACTTTTTGCCTCTCCAATCAGCGCGCAATACGATTTATGCGCTCCTCGCCCAATCCGCCCACGAAGTTGATGAAGCTGCGCAAGTCCAAATCGCTCGGCATTTTCAATGACCATCAAAGTCGCATTCGGGACATCGACCCCTACTTCAATCACCGGTGTACTCACAAGTACTTTAATATTCCCTGCACGAAACTCCTTCATGACCGCCTCTTTTTCATCCGCCTTGAGTCGTCCATGAAGTAATCCCACTCGGTGCGGCGTCATGAGGGGGATAATTCGTTCGTACTCTGTTTGGACCGCTTTTGCCTCCACTTTTTCCGATTCATCAATCAACGGATAAACGACATAGGCCTGTCTCCCCTCCTCGACCTGTTTGCGCATAAAGGCCCACACTTTTGGAAGTTCATCCTCTTTGCGACAAAGGGTAACGATCGGGCTTCTTCCGGGGGGCAGCTCATCGATGACGGAGACCTCAAGATCCCCGTAAAGGGTCATTCCTAAGGTGCGAGGGATCGGCGTGGCGGTCATCACAAGCACATCCGGATTTTGCCCTTTTTGAACTAAGGTGAGACGTTGCATCACCCCGAATTTATGTTGTTCATCGATGACCACGAGCCCCAGCTGTTCGGTGACGAAGGAATCAAATAAGAGCGCATGAGTCCCGACCGTTACCGACCCCTTTCCACGAAAAAGGGTCTGTTGAATTTCTGGGGTATCCATTGGGGAGCGATCACTTTTCTTTTTCGCTGAGGTATGCAATCCGACGGAGATCCCAAGGGGCTCAAGCCATCGACGAAGATTCAGAAAGTGTTGCTCGGCGAGAATCTCTGTCGGCGCCATTAAGGCCGCATGTTGTCCACGTTCGACGGCTAGCACCATCGCATAAACCGCAATCAAGGTCTTCCCGGAACCGACATCTCCTTGGACCAACCGATGCATCGGAATCGGATTCTCCAAATCACGCTCAATCTCAGTGATCACTCGACGTTGGGCTTGGGTCGGTTGAAAGGGGAGTTGAGCGAGAAACTCTTTTCCGAGCTCCATTTTTCGGGGGGCCCTTTCTTTTAAGATTTTCTTTCTTCCCTCTCTTCTTTGGGCGAGCACGCATTGAAGAATAAAAAATTCATCATAGACCAATCGCCGCATCGAGGCCTGAAGCACTTTCGGATCCTCTGGAAAATGAGCATTCGGCATCGCCTCCTGAAGCGAAATTAAATCAGAGGGGACAGGATAAAATTCCGCCACCTCAATCGGCCTCTCCATGATCTCTCGATAAAGAAGGGCTCGAATTCCCCGTTGAGGAACCCCCTCGGTGAGCGGATAAATCGGCGTTAGGCGATTGAGATGAATCGTTGAATCCTCCGAGGAATCAAGAATTTCAAATTCTGGATGGGTCATTAATAACCCCTCTTTGTCCTTAAAAAGTTTTCCGTAAAGAATCAGCTCTCTTCCTTGGCAAAGTGATTTCTTGAGGAATGGCATTCCATACCAACGACATCGAAGAAGCCGACGTTTTAAAAGATCAGAAGTCAGTGGTTCCGTGATACTCTCCGGATTTAAAAGAATCGCGACCTCAAATACACCGCGACCTCCTCGCCACCAGGCCGATTTCGATTGTTGAACAACACCACGAACAACCAACGATTGTCCGATTCGACTTCCATCGAGTTCCAAGGATCGTGTCCGATCCTCGTGCCGCCGGGGAAGATAAAAAAGAAGATCCCGTCGATCTTGAATCCCGAGTTTTTGCAACCAAAGTCGTTGTGTCGAGGAGAGATGAGCAAATGCGGGATTGAGAGGAGTCAAAGGAGCAGGAGGAGAAGCTAAAGAAGAAGCTGCTTTTTTAATCGGTTTCTCAACAGAAGATTTAAGGGAGGCGCCCGTTTTCTTTGCCATTTTTTTGAATGGGCTCTTCTTTTCTCCTTTCATCGTGAATACCTCTATCCTACCTCCGAAGAAAAATCAATCTGTTATTTTTTTGTATAATGGAGCCCGATCCATACCGCCGAGCCGTTGCATGAGCGTCACCCTAAGCAAAAACAGGATTCACCGCGGGGTAAACGGAGGGCCGCAGAGGAAAAATTCAATTCTCTATTTTTTGAAAGCAAAGATAGCCGCCTTTTTCTTCGACTTAAAACAATCATAACCTCTGTTTTCCTCCCACTACTGTCCAAAACAAAAAAAATTAAATACATTGTCTCACGCAACGACGCAACGACGCGACGTTAAATCCCTACTCCCCCCCTCGTTCTGACCACAGCTCTTTCGAGCCTCCTCCCTATTTTTAAAAAGTTCTCGAAAACGAGCTTTCGATCCCTTTTTAAAAACAGGGAACTATCGCTTACGCTCTTGGGGTCAGAACTTCCCCCCCTTCATACAAAAATAATCCGAGAATTTCTCAGTGAGAGGATCGTGAGCTCTTTCCGAGGAGAGGTGAAACCGATCCCCTCCAGAGAAACTTGATCGTTTTTTGAAATTCCTTTTTTCAAAAAAACGGGAAAGATTCTTGGGAGGCGGCAGCCGACAAAGGAGGCGCCGATAGGAAAGAGCTCACGATCCTCTCCCTCTCTGACGTTGCGACGTGGCGTCGTTGCGCGAGAACTGTTTTAGAATTTCAATCCCCCTCTTGGATTTTCCCTCTCAAATCCAAAGTTGTTTTGGACGGTAGTGTTTTCCTCCGTTTACTATCTCTGCGGTGAATATTGTATTTTCTCTTCTCTTCAGTTGACGCCTATGCGATTTGTATCGGGGCTGGATTCATCTCTTTCGCTTAAGGCAAATAGCTTCTAGCCAATAGCTGTTCTTTCCCCCCTCTTCGCCCATGCCGTCAAAACGGTCGGAACTCCATTTTGAACCTAAAAACCGCGGATGAATTTAACCACAGAATACACAAAATACACAGAAAGAAGATGTTAAGCAAAAAAAGAGTTATTTTTTCCTTCACCCAGCGGGTGAATCCCCTGTTTTTTATAAACCCTTAAAATTCAGTGTGTTCTGTGTA
>CAMCYL010000072.1 GCA_945883905.1 Akkermansia muciniphila
TTGTCTCGCGCACTCCCTGCGCAAAGCGCAATACCAA
This sequence comes from Akkermansia muciniphila, assembly GCA_945883905.1. Classification (GTDB taxonomy): domain Bacteria; phylum Verrucomicrobiota; class Verrucomicrobiia; order Methylacidiphilales; family CAMAQI01; genus CAMAQI01. Next base: position 38 of record CAMCYL010000072.1, read on the forward strand.
AAGGGAAAGAAGTTGGAGAGCCGAGGGCAGGCAACTAGAAACGGGGGTGAGCAGGGGTTTCGTATCGACGCCTCCTCCTTCGTCCAAGCACTTCGGCGAGACAAGCCGCCGCTACGTTAAATCCTTACCTCCCCCTCGTTCTAACCACGGCTTTTGCAAGCCTCCTCCCTATTTTTAAAAAAGATCTCGAAAACAAGCTTTCGATCTCTTTTTAAAAACAGGGACCTATCGCTTACGCTCTTGGGATTAGAACTCCCCCCCCTCTTCATACAAAAACAATTAGAGAATATCCCAGAGAGAGGATCTTGAGCTCTTTTCGAGGCGAGGTGAAACCGATCCCCTAAAGAGAAATTTGATCGTTTTTTGAAAATCCTTTTTTCAAAGAAACGGGAGAGATTCTCGGGAGGCGGCAGCCGACGAAGGAGGTGCCGAAAGGAAAGAGCTCATGATCCTCTCTCTCTCTGACGTCGCAGCGTGGCGTCGTTGCGTGAGACAATGTATTTAAGGTTTTTTTGTTTTAGTGGGACACTAGTGTCTTAGATTACTCAAAATGATGAAAACTTTCCCGCGGATCTCATTTTTACCCTTTAGCCTTACTCCGGACAGTTAGAGATCGACAATGTTTTTCGCTCGATTAGAAAAGAATCGATGATTTTTTCTTATTTTAAGCTTCGTACCTTGCGGAAACAGGCGTTGGAATGTTTTGAAGCGATTCAGACGAAGCGAAAATTTCGTGAGGATTTATTGTCATCCGCCGATTTAAACGTGATTACTGCTTTTGAAGGGCGATATGAATCGATTAAAAAATCGAAACTTCAATCCGATTACGAATCCTTTATGACAGAGGCGGAGGAAATTTTTCAGAAATATTTTCCTTCGGCCCCAAATGAGTGGATCTTTGAAAATGTGGAGTCGTTTTTAGTGGCGATAGTGGTTGCCCTCTCGATTAAATGTTATTTTCTTCAGCCCTTTGTGATTCCTACGGACTCGATGAAACCGACTTTGTATGGGGTCCAAATTGAGCATCGAACGGGTGAGACCCCGGGACTATTTGAGCAGGCCTATCAAAAGGTGATTTATGGGAAGTCATATAAGCGATTTGTGGCCTCGGAGGATTTAACCTTGGCGGGCTATCGGGTCGGGAGTTTTACTCCTTGGTTTCAATATGCCGATTTTATTTTCACGAATGGAGAGACCGAGCGTCTTTGGTTGCCGATGGAGGCGGTTAAAAAATCGGGGTTACACCGTGGACAGTTTTTTAGGAAAGGGGAGGATATTTTAAACTTGGAAGTTGAGTCTGGGGATTTTGTGTTAGTCGATAAAATGACGATTCATTTTCGACTCCCCAAACGGGCGGAGGTTTTCGTTTTTACAACCCATGGAATTGAGGGGATTGAGAAAGATTTTCCGATGCGAGGAATTTCGGGATCGCAATATTATATTAAACGCTGCGTGGGGGTTCCTCACGATTCTTTACGAATTGAAGAGCCGCATCTTTTTGTAAACGGGAAGGTGATCGATGATAATCCGATGGTGGCGAAAGTGCAGTCGGCACAGAACGGGTATCGTGGATATACCTCCAATCTTCCGGGGATCAATTTTTTAGCGACTCCTCAAGAGAGTTACCCGCTAGCGACTGACCGTTTTTGGGCGATGGGGGATAACAGTTATAATAGTTTTGATAGTCGCGGTTGGGGTCCCGTTCCTCGGGAGAATTTAGTCGGAACCGGCTTTGTTGCCTTCTGGCCCTTTGGAAAACGTTGGGGTTGGATTAAATAGATTCTGTCTCGACGGCCGCGACGCCGCAACATTGATCACAGCATCAACCATTCTCTTGAACTTCTTGAATCACACGATCCAGAAGGGACTTTTTGAGATGAATGAGAGGTCCTGCGTCGCAAATAAAGAGGGGCAATGTCTCTTTAATCGCAACCATGAAGACCCCACTGAACGTCTTTCATGATAAGAGTCTCGGTGAGTTGAGTGGAGTGGGATTCCAAAAACCGACGAAGGGCTTCAGCGATGAGTTCATCCATGTTATTCGCCCAGCCTTCTTGAACAAAATTTCGCGCACGAGCGTTGAGTTCCGCCGGTAGTTCAGTTTGGATGGTTGTTTTATTCATATAATCAGACGAACAGTGCTTTGCGAGAAATGAAGTCCTTATTTTGTCCCGATAAAACTCATTGTTTTTCGTGACCAAGGGGTGAAAAGCCCACTGTGTACGCAGGCATTTCGAATCCCTGAACGCGAGCTTGGCGGTATTAACAAGTCCTAGGGGCGGTGTGAGTAAAGATTAAATCGGTCTACATAAAGGAAGGTCTTTTTCTTCCTCGAATTAAGGGAGCCAATGGGGATCCAGATCGAAAGAATGATTTTTGACTCTTTTTTCAAGATCTTGTGTTGGTGTCCCTTGGCCAATTAAATATCCTCGATCAGCGCCGATGTCATCCAGTATTTTTTCCAATTTACGGGCGTCGTGAGGATTGGTTCCACTGTTGCTTTTCACTTCGATTAATATCTTTTCGGTTCCACGATCGATGACGAGATCGGCTTCCTCTCCAGTCGAGGTCCTCCAAAAACTAAATTGGGTTTGCGGACGAACGATTCGCTCTCTTCGTATGATATCTTCAATAACAAATCCTTCCCAGCTCATACCGCAAACGGGATGGGATTCCAATTCCTGGAGGGTGGAGAGGTGAAGGAGATGATGAAGGAGTCCAGTGTCTCGAATATAGATTTTTGGAGTTTTGACGAGTCGCTTTCCCATATTTCGAAAATAGGGGGGAAGACGTCGAATTAAAAACACTCCTTCGAGAAGATCCAACGCATGGCGAACGGCATTATGGCTGACGCCCAAGGCGTTTCCGAGAGCGGATGAATTCGTGAGTCCCCCCTGTTGCGATGCAATCATGGTGAGGAGACGTCTTAAAAAAAAGGCATTGGGTCTCAGGCCATAGGAAGAGAGGTCTCGTTGCAATACGGAATCCAAGTAGGGGTCCCACCACACTCTAAAATGACCGCGAAGTGCTTCTGGAAATCCCCCTTCCAGCCAGTGACGATTCAAGGGAAGCCCAGTTTCTGCGGGAGTAAGGGGATCAAGCTCCAATAGCCCGACTCTTCCCGCAAGTGATTCTGTGATTCCTCGCAATAAAGAGGGTTGAGCAGATCCTAAAATGCAAAAATGACAACGACGATCCGATCTTTTTTCATCAATCACCCCCCGAAGAGCCGGAAAAAGGTCGGGGACGGTTTGCGCTTCATCTAAAATCGTCATTCGTTCGAGTTTTCTCAGTTCATAGGTAGGATCCTCCGAAAAGCGCAGTCGCACAAAAGGGGCTTCGATATCCTGATAGTCGGCTTCCGGAAAGGTCGATCGAGAGAGAGTTGTTTTGCCGACTTGACGCGAACCGAGAATAACAACTGCCGGAAAACTTTCCGAAAGTTTATGCAACCTATTCTCTGCAAGACGTTTCCAATTCATATTTACATATTGTATGATAGAGATACAGATTGCAAATAAATTCGTATTACACCGATGTAAAATTTGGTGTTTTCTCTTTTCTTAAGTTGACGCTCATGGGCAGCTGACGGATCCGTGGTTCGAATAGCTGAATTTAGGATTATTCAACATCGGCCCAGCGGCCGGAGCCATAAGCCATTCCAAGCATCAGAAGGGTGTAAAATTGCAGAGAGGGAATTTGCAGGGGGAAATCGTAAGCCATATGAATTCCAATTCCAATCAACGCAAGCATCAGACTGAAAATAAGGATTCGATCTTTTGAGGAGTAATGATCGTAAAGCTTAAAGTAGTTTCGAATCACTCGAACGATTCCTCCGAAAAACAACATTCCCCAAGTCATCGATCCGATGAGGCCCCACTCCACTAGAGTCTCTAAATAGTCCATGTGGGCGTAACGCCAAAATCCAGCAATTTTATTTCCGTATTCGTTTGTAAAGTAAGGGAAGGCGATGTGGAAGGTATCCGGTCCGAAGCCCCAAGCTCCTGAACGGGGGACCATCTTCAGACAGACCTCTGCGGTGATCAGACGTCCGCGAGCAAATTGCCCACTGGAGGAGAGCGCACTCGTCCAACGATCGATCGCGATTTGAGGTCCGATGACGTAGATGAGAAAGGTAAAGGAGAGGAAGAGAATGAGCGCAAGTGATAGTAAGGTGAGAATCGACTTTGCTTGGCTGAGGTGAAAGAGTTGACGTTTAATTTGCCAAATTCCCCAAAAAAAGAGAATTAGGATTGTGATTGGAGTGGCTCCTTTTGAGGCATTAATAAAGGGGCCGGCGATGGCGATCGCCCCAATACAGATCCAGAGAGAGTGTTGGATGTGATGTTCCGGTTCGCGAAAGGAGAGGATTAATCTTCCGATGATAAAAGGCAGGACAAGATTCATATAGGCCCCTGCATTCCCGTGATAATAATACGTGGCAAAGGGCCAGACATTATTTCGTTTCGGATAAAGGAGCAGAAAATCCATTAAATGTTGGATCAGTCCTAAGCAGATGATCGAGAGACCGCTCAGGCAGATAGTGATCACAATTCGATTTCTCCAAAAGGGATTTTGAGAGATATCACAGACCATGAGCGCAATTCCGAGAAAGGCGCCGAGTTGAATGATATTCGATTGTGAGGTCTCTTGATCGATCGATCCACAAAGTGAGGCAAAAAAAGGATTTAAAGGAATGAATTGGGTGAAGTCGTTATCGTAATTAAATCGAGCATTGAAGGTCATCCAGAGTCCTTGCGCTAAGATCAAGAGGACAAAAAAGAGTGAGTATCGATTGAGATAGTTGATTCGACGTCGAAGAATCAAGGTGGTGATCCAGAGGGTTAAAACGAGATAGGAACCGAAGATTAATCCTTCGCACCACGGCGTGGGGATTGATCCGTAGGCCCAAGGGGCATAGAGGATTAATCCGAGCAGGAGCCAGCGAGGAAGATCGATTAAAAAATTCATCAGATACTGTATTGAGGGGTTTCTTGATTTCTTGATTTTAAAAGTAGGATTTTATCGGTGAGTTGAGCCAGAGTGGTTTCTTTTAAAAGGGCATTCATTTGGATAAAAATCGGCTCAAAACTTAAACGGATCGGGCAGGTCAATTTATCGGGACAGCGACAAGCTTCAGGATCGTTTTTTTCAAGACAGGGCCATTCGCAAAGGGGACCGTCGATGGCGCGAAGAATTTCGCCGAGAGTGATTTGTTCTAAGGAGCGTTGCAGCGAGTAACCACCCTCCATTCCTCGTTTGCTTTTGAGAATGCCGGCGTTTTTAAGAGTGAGAAGGATTTGTTCCAGAAATTTGACTGGAATCTCGGTCGATTGAGCAATTTTTTGAATCGAAAGGAGAGCTTCAATATTGGCTTCACGATTGGATTGAAGCGAGACCTCGACAAGAGCTCTTAGGGCATACTCGGTTTTTTTGGAGATCCGAATCATAACGGAAGACCGTGCTTCCTTTTGTAATCTTTTAAAAGATTTTGGGCGATGATGAGTTGATCGTGAGTCGCCTGTTTTCGAGGATACCTTCGTTGAATCGTTTCGAGAAAGGTTTCGAGATCGTGCAGCGAGATGGGACGCTTATAATCCCAATCCTCTGCCCCCGCTTCTTTAAATTGAAACTTGAAGGCTCCGCCGAAGTAATGAACCCGTACTTGGTACTTGTTTCCATCCTCATCCGTCGTTTTCCAGTTAATATCGCGAGACATACCTTTTTTCATTACGGGTTTTTGGGAGAAAAGTCAACGGATGGAAAATTCCTTTGGAAATTGTCAAATTCCTGTTCAGTATTGTTCCATGAGTTTATTGCAATGGTTAGGCTTCAAGGATCGTGGTATTCCGCTTCAAGAAGGGGCGCGACTGCCTCGAGTTCAAGTGAGGGATGATCAGGAGCATCTTTTTTATCTTGATGAGGTCGGACGTGTTGGATGGACCTTGGTTTATTTTTATCCAAAGGCAGATACCCCTGGCTGTACTGCACAGGCCTGTAGTTTAAGAGATCATTTTCAAGAGTTCTCCTCTTTAGGGGTTAAAGTTTTTGGGGTTAGTCGAGATCGACCTCCCGCTTTAAAAAAGTTTAAGAGTAAATATTCACTCCCTTTTTTGATGATTAGTGATTTTGATAGTCGACTCATGAATCTCTTTGGTGTTCCCAAGTGGTTTGGCTTTGCAAGTCGTCAGGCCTTCTTATTCAAAGAGGGGGTTTTGATTTGGCGTGATTTGGTGGGATCGACCCGAACACAGGCAGATGAGGTTTTACGAGCGATTCGGGAGCGGAGTTAGTGTGACGGAGACGATTGTTGCTCGGATTACGCCAGGGGGTCGCAGTGCCGTTGCCTTGGTTCGAATTTCAGGGAGGGATTCTTGGAGGATCACGCGTCAGCTGTTGAGTCGCTTTCCGGAAGCGATTTCTCCCGGAACCTTTTTTTATTCGAAGATTTTAGATCAAGGGAAGGTCGTCGATGATGTCGTTGTTTCCTTTTGGAAGGGGCCTGCCTCTTATACCGGGGAGGATGTGGTGGAGATGGGATGTCACGGGAATCCTTTAATTGTAGAAAAAATAATCGAGCTTTCGATTGCCGCCGGAGCACGGTTTGCTTTGCCGGGAGAGTTTTCGCAACGGGCCTTTACGAACGGGAAGATGGATTTAACGCAAGTAGAATCCGTGATCGACATTATCTCAGCCTCGACGGAGGTCGCCTTACGAGCGGCCCATGCGATGCGAGAGGGGCGGTTGGGGTTGAAGATCCAAGAGATGAAAATAAAGTTGATCGATCTTTTAGCTCATTTAGAGGCCTATATCGATTTTCCGGATGAAGATATCACGCCAGAAACCGGAGTTCAGTTTCAAAATCGAGTTCTTGCGATTAAGGATGAGAGTGATTCTTTATTAAAAACAGCTCCTTACGGCAAAGCGATTCGTGAAGGGATCCGAACCGTCATTGTGGGAGAGCCCAATGTCGGTAAATCGACCTTTCTTAATTTACTTCTTCGAGAGAAACGGGCCATTGTGTCGGATCGACCGGGGACGACACGAGATACGATTGAGGCCCCCTATCAATTAGGGGGGATTCCGTTGATTCTTGTCGATACCGCTGGGCAGCGAGAGACGGAGGATCTCATAGAGCAAGAGGGGATTGATCGTGCTCGACGAGGGATGGAGCAAGCGGATCTCGTCCTTTATTTAGTGGATGCGACAAAGCCTGATCTGGTCAAATTGGATCGAGAGCGTAAAGAGGGTCAGCTATGGCTGAAGATTGGAAATAAGAGCGATTTGGGGCCGATGCTTCATCCGGATGCCTTTCCCTTTTCCTGTCAGGAATCAGGGGCAGTCGAGAAGATCGAAAAATTTCTCTCTCAAAAGTTGTTGGAGTCGATGCCGAGTACGACCCTTTCCGATTTTGCGATTAATGCCCGTCAGGAAGGGGCGTTACGATTAGCGAGTGAAAGCCTTCAACAAGGAGTTAATTCGTTACTGCGAGGAGAATCCCCAGAATACGCCAGTATTGGACTTCGCGCGGCGCTTGAGTCTTTGGGGGACGTTGTTGGTCTTGCAACGAATGAGGATATCTTAGACTCCTTATTCAAGCAGTTTTGTATCGGCAAATAAAGGGGAGGGGAAAATCAGAGAGAACTCTGAGAGTTCCTTCTTAATAGCAGAAGATCTCTTCAGGCTTGAAGAATCGTTTGATCTCTGCGGCTGCCGCTTCAGTTGAATCAGAGGCATGAGCGACATTGACCATCATATCCGATCCGAGGTCTCCACGGATAGTCCCTTTTTCGGCTTTGCGAGAGTCCGTCGGTCCTAAGAGAGTTCGAATTCGGTCGACGGCGTTGTCACCGGCGAGTGCGAGTGCGACAACGGGACTGGACTGCATAAATTTTGCGACTTCGGGGAAAAACGGTTTCGTTGCAATATGTGCATAATGTTCCGCTAAAAGCTCGCTGCTCAAAGAGATCATTTTACACCCCTTAATTTTGAAGCCAGAAGCCTCAAATCGGCGAATAACCTCTCCGACGTTGTTTTTAGTGACTGTATCAGGCTTTAAGAGTATTAATGTTGTTTCCATACGGGACATGAATACCTATCGGAGATTTCAGAGAAGAAAAGTAAAAAGTAACTTTTTTTAGTCGTTTTCTTTTAAAGTGGAAATGCTAGGGTTGATTTATTGTGAGCAAAGATGTCGTTCCAGTTCAGATTTACGGGGTACTTCCGACCGAGTCGCAGAGTATTGCCATATTTATTGGGAATTCTGATAAAGTTTTCATTATTAATGTTGATCAGACCGTTGGACGTGCAATTGCGATGAGTTTACAGAGTCAGCGCAGTGAACGTCCGATGACGCATGAGCTGATGGGGGATGTTTTTACTGCCTTTGACATTGAAGTCGAAAGAGTCGTGATAAATGATCTTCGTAGCAATACGTATTATGCTCGTTTGATTTTGAAAGCGGAAAATGAGGTTCATAAGAAAATCATCGAAATCGATGCACGACCGAGTGATTGTTTGGCGATTGCCCTCCAACGGAAAAGACCGATTTTTGTGAGTCGAGCCGTCTGGGATGAGGTCGAAGATAACAGTGATTTATTAGAGAAAATGAAACAGGGCTATCCTAAATCCTCCTCAAAGACGAAAGGAAAGAAGGAAAGTCATGAGGATGAGGAGAGCTAAAGTCTGATCCCTTCTTGAATGAGAAGGATTGGGATATCGTTTTCGATACGGTAGGCCATTTTATGATCTTCGCGCACAAGGGCATGGGTGATCGGTTCAGAAACGACTTTTCCTGCAACAGTGAGCAGTTCCTTTTTTCCGATTTTCGAATTGATGGCGTCGATCTCCTGAGGGGTTAACAACGTCAGAGGTGTTTTGTTTTCCGGACAACAGAGAATTTTAAGAAGTTCTGAGGAGATCATGAGGATCGAGGGAGTGAGGGGTGTTGATTCCGATCGTCCCGTTTGAATTTCGCTGGTTGCAGCCCGTTGTTGATTACCGTTGATCCAAGGGGATATATTTTTGGTTCACAGGTCCCGTGTAAACTTGGCGAGGACGATAGATTCGAGTGCCTTGGTTGTCGGAGACCTCTTTGTAGTTAGCGATCCAGCCGGGCATCCGTCCAATTGCAAAAATCACAGTGAACATCTCGACGGGAATTCCGATCGCACGCATGATGATTCCGCTGTAGAAGTCAACATTCGGATAGAGTTTGCGTTCAACGAAATAAGGATCAGAGAGAGCCGCCTCTTCAAGGTGTTTCGCAATATTCAAAAGAGGGTCATTAATATTTAGAGCTTTGAGGACCTCGTCGCAGGCCTTTTTGATGATTTTAGCTCGAGGGTCGTAGTTTTTATAAACACGGTGTCCAAAGCCCATTAATTTTTTCCCACTATTTTTATCTTTGGCTGCCTCAATGAATTTACGGCCGTCATCTCCAGAGGCATGAATATCTAAGAGCATCTCAATCACGGCTTGATTCGCTCCCCCATGAAGGGGACCCCAGAGAGCGCAGACTCCTGCCGCGGTACTCGCAAAGAGGTTGGCTCTGCTGGATCCGACCATACGGACCGTCGAGGTCGAACAGTTTTGCTCATGATCGGCATGAAGAAGGAAGATTAAATCGAGGGCCTTATTGACGGCGGGATCGATGACAAATTCATCATAAGGTTCTGAGAACATCATATGAAGAAAGTTTGGAGTATATTTGAGCGTCTTTTTAGGATAGATGATCGGTAAACCGTGGGATTGACGATAGCTAAAGGCCGCGATTGAGCGAACCTGAGAGATGAGGCGTGCGGCTTGAAGTTTGAAAAATTTTGGATTATAGCCTTCAAGGAGCTCAGGATAATAAGCACTGACGGCATTAATCATCGAGGAGAGAATCGCCATCGGATGCGCCGTTGAAGGAAACCCTTCAAAATGGTGCTTCATATTTGCGTGAATCGTCTGCTCTTGAGAGAGAAGGTCGGAAAATTCGGTGAGCTCTTCTTTGTTGGGAAGATGACCCCAAATCAGGAGATAAGCCACTTCGATAAAGGAGGATTTTTCTGCGAGTTCTTCAATGGGGATTCCTCGATAACGTAAGATTCCTTGATCGCCATCAATAAAAGTGATTTCACTTTTACAAGAACCGGTGTTTCCGTAGCCATCATCAAAGGTGATATAATTGGTTTGGGCTCGAAGAGTGGAGATATCGATCGCCTTTTCGTTTTCAGATCCAACGACGATCGGTAGTTCGTAAGATTTTCCCTCTAGTTCGATTTTTGCAGTGTTCTGAGCCATCGGAGTCCCTTTTTTACAATTAATAATAACGAAGATATTACTTACTTCTTTTTTTCAAGCGAGTCGATTTTTTTTAAAGATTCGATCATCTTTTGAATTTGCGGAAGCTGGGATTTAATGAGGCTTTCCGGACCGGTGATTCTAAAAAAGAGAGATCCCTCTTGACCTCCCTCGACAACGACCCCGATAAAGCCGCTATTGCCCTTAGGGGCAGGGGGAACCCCCGGTTGAGAGGACATTCCTGAGTAAGTCCCAAAGGATTGAATTTGACTGACGGTGAGTCCTTGAATGTTTTTGACGGTGATCTCGGAGGGAGCAGGGGCGCCTTGACTATTCGTGACTTGATTCTTCCAACGATTTAAATTGGACTGGGCATCCCCCCCTTGATCGACCCCAAAATAAAAAATAACCAATTCCCCTTCGTCCGACTCCTTTTTTTGGCGAGGAATTTTCCATTCACCCACCCGCATCGAGGAGGAGGGGGTTGTGGCAATCCAAGAGGAGGGAACTTGAAGTGAAATTCCTGCGGTTGTAAAGGTTTCCGAAGAAAGAGGGATTAAAGTGAAAAGAACGATAAAGAGGGACAGGAGGAGGGGGATTTTTTTCATAGTTTTCTTTCGGTTTGAGAGATTAAATCAATAAAGTTTTCAGGGGTGTCGACGAGATAAAGTTGTTGTCGAAAGCTTTCATCTCGTAGCAGACGAGCGAGTCCTCCGACGACACTGAGATATTCAGTGGCCATACGGCGAGGGGTTCCAATAACAAAAATCAGTCGAACAGTACTTTTGGCGTTTTCAAAGAAAACCCCCTGACTACTCCTTCCTACAGCGAGAACCATTCCTTTGACATGATCAGTACGGGCGTGAGGAAAGGCGACATCGTTTCCTAAGCAAGTGGACTCGGTTCGTTCTCGAACTAAAATTTCGTCGTAAAATCCTCGAAAATTTCCAACATGAACGTGGGACTGAAGGGTGTTGGCTACCTCTAAAATTGCATCTGTTCTTTTATTGCTAATTAAAGATAAACAGATGTTTTCCGGCTTTAAGAGTTCGCAGATGAGCATATTCTACTAGTTAAAATTACTAGCTCCTGAAGGTTGTTCATTTTTCATGAGTATGTTCACTAGGGATTAAATACTAGTTCCGCTCCATTTAAGTTTTGCACGCAAGATCTCAAAAAAATCATATCCCTCTAAATAAGCGAGCAAAATCGGTTTTTTTCCCGTTTGGATCCGGATGCCTTGACTCGATTTTAATCGGGCTTGAATTGCTCCATCGACTTGAACGGTCACCGGAGAGGAAGGGGAGAGGACATCGACGAGAAGGGTTCCCTCTGAGGACATCAAAAGAGATCGGTTTGTGAGTGTATGGGGACAAATAGGGGTAAGCGCGATAATGTTGCTCTCCGGAGTGATGATCGGACCTCCTGCAGAAAGAGAGTAAGCGGTCGAGCCAGTGGGGGTTGAAATAATGAGTCCATCGCTTCGATATTCTGTGACTAAAGTTTGATTTTGGACCACGCGCAGACGAACGAGTCGGGAGGACTCTCCACGGACAAGAACGACATCGTTGAGGGCAGGTCCGAGATACTGATTTTTGTTTTGGAGATAAACCTCCAACAACCGGCGAGGGCTATGAATCATTTTTCCTTGAACGATTTTATCAAAGGCCTCCGCTAAGTTCTCTTTTCGTACGGAAGTTAAAAATCCGAGTTGTCCAAGGTTAATTCCGAGGATTGGAGTTTGTTGGGGATAAATTGCCCGTGCAACGCCAAGAAGCGATCCATCCCCACCGGCGACGAGAATGAGGTCACAGGCTTTTGCGAGTCGATCAATCGGATTTCCAGATCGCTTCAGGAGTGTCGCCGTTTTCGTTTCAAGAACGAGTGCGATTTTGGGATATTTTTTTGCGAGAAAAAAAATCTCGTTCAAGAATGGAATCGCTCCCGCTTTATCAACGTTAGCGACGATTCCAATCGTGATCGGTTTTTCTTTCCGCTTCATGAGAAGTCGGAAGTTAACTCAAAAATGAGAATCAAAAAGAAGAAAATTTGAAAAGTCTTCATATCCGTCAAAAACAACTTTGGATTTGAGAGGGAAAATCGAAGAGGGGGATTGAAATCCTAAAGCAGTTCTCACGCAACGCCGCTACGCCGCAACGTCAGAGAGGGAGATGATCGTGAGCTCATTCCTTTCGGCGCCTCCTTTGTCGGCTGCCGCTTCCCGAGAATCTCTCCCGTTTCTTTGAAAAAAGGATTTTCAAAAAACGATCGAGTTTCTCTGGAGGGGATCGGTTTCACCTC
>CAMCYL010000073.1 GCA_945883905.1 Akkermansia muciniphila
TTCTTTGACAGAGGTGGACCTGTCTCGCTGAAGTTTTTGAACGGAGGTGGATCACGCCCTCAAGATAGACTTCTCCAACGATGTTATCCATAAAAATTTATAGTTTTATTATATTAAAACTATCGACTATTGGACTGACCCCAGTGCACATCATGACACGGATACCGGCTTAACATTTACAAATCAATTCCTTTTTTGTAGATATAAATAATATCATCAACCTGAATGGCAATGATTTCTTGGTTTAAATCGGGATCAGCCCCTTCTTTTGCAGGAATGTTTTTGAAATAAGTATTATTTAAATTTATTTGTTTCATATAGTTTGGAGGATTCCACCAACCTTTATTAGAAGACGATTCAATCATATAACGTGTCGGCTCGGATTTTTTAAGGTCTAGAGATTGAGCTAATTTAAAAAAGTCCTCTTGCGTTCCCTTGAATTTACCAAAGTACATGTAAGATCTTCGATTAGTATTTTGAGAAATACTTTCATTTATTGACTCGATTCCAACAATCGGCGGAATATCAAACACCCTTTCGAACTCAGTTTTTTTAGTACATGAAATTAAAAAATATAATCCTATTATTAAAAAAAAGGGCGAACATATTTTAAGTAGTGAGATTACCATTTTGCTACTCCTTTATCATCAGCTGTTTGAGTAAACGGAATGTCTTCGGATGTAACCTCGTAGCGACTTCCAGGAATTAAAATTCTTGCTATTATAGTTTTAATTTGACCAAGAAAACTTCTATCTAGCTCTTTATTTAGATACTCTTTTAATTTAATGTCAAAGTCATATCTGTCCGAAATTTTAAATTTTCCTTCAACTTTATAACCAGAAGAATGGCATGTAACTTTTCCGCTCATAACAACATAAAAAGTTCCAAGTAGATTATTCCCATTGCCACCTCCAGTATAATATCTTGCACCATCATCACTAATTTGATCACTTTCTTTTCCTTTAGTTATAACATCGGTTATAGCTAAATCAATTTTCGTATGACGAATAGCATTTATCTCTAAACCATCAAAATCTATAGACTTAACTTGAGCTCGTGTTAGTTTTAGATTGCCTGCCCTATTCCAGTATCGTCTTACTCCTATTAAACCCAATTGATCTCTTCCAGCGTTTCCAGCGTATAATTCTACAAGTTTTCTGTATATAGCTATAAAGTTACCGAGACTTGGTTCAATTAACCCATAGGCATCATATTGATTAATTAAATCGTTGCTCGAAAGTGAGTTTAAATTTAGTCCTCCCAGCTCCCCAATCGGATCCCTCCCCAACCATCTTCCCAGATTTGCGGAGTAATACCGATACCCGTAATAATTCAGTCCTGTCTCTGAATCCCTGTATTTGGTGGAGAATCCGAAGGCTGATGGCGGGTAGCCGGTAGCTCGTAGCACCTCACCGAAGGGACCATATTCGAACTGGGCGGTGATGGCGCCGGTGTTGGAAACGTAGGCAAGAATGTTACCGTTGGCGTCATAAGAAGGATAAGATGTCGCCGAGGCCGTCGAGGCTCCATTGATTAAGAGGCCGCCGACACCGCCGGCGCCATACATGGAGCCGCTTAAATCAGTTCCCCAGGCGTAGCTGTTGATGACTGTTCCTGCATCGTTCACTTCTGCGAGAAGATTAAATTGATCATACAAAAATCTTCTCGAGTCTTGAAATACCCAAGCAGAACCATTCCATGTGTAGGATTTTTTAGAGACCCTTCGTGATTGCCCATCATAGATAAAATCAATCCGTTTCTTGTCCGCAGATGGCGCAGATGACACAGATTCAATTCTATTGAGCCTGTTTTCGCCATCCCACGTATAATTCCAACGTCCATCACTGAGAACGTTCCCGTCGAAGCCGTAGGTAAATTGCTCAGGTGTTTTCGGAACAATTTTCTTCACACTGCTTTGCTGCACGGCATCGTTACCTGCTGCATCGGCGTTGTTGCGAACGCCGACAATGGTGTTGTTGAGATAAACCGCTGCGGCTGAATTATCGACCGGAATTTGTGTAAAGAAAAGATCGCCCTGTCGTTGAACACTTTGGTTATTCACCGTGATATTTGAAGCGGCGTTAGCCACTCCTAGAATTTCAACGACGGGGGGAACGGTACGACTGTTATATTGATTCAACTCATTCGCAACGTAGGCGCTATTCTGTCCATTGGTCGTCGTTGAAATTCTAGAACCGATCTCGTCGAAGTTATAGGCGTATTCATGACCCAAAAGATTGGTATTTGCGGAATTCTTCTTCACTCCTGCTGTGACCTCTCCTTTGGAATTATAGCCATAATTCCAGTTTTCGCCGGAGGGAAGAGTGGCTTTAGTGCGTTGATTGCGACTGTTGTACTCGTAGGTTCTTGAGATATTCGATCCATTCGATCCAGTTCCCGGAGTGTTGACAACGGAGAGAACGCGATTGGCGGTATCAAAGCTGCGGGTCGTGGTCAGGCGGGTTCCGCCGCCGTGGGTAAAGGTGGTGGTTTGGAGGAGATCGCTATTGGGTTTATAACCGTAGGTGGCGGTGCTGCCTTGATGAAGAACCGTGCCGAGTCGTCCCTCGCTGCGATAGCTGTAGTTGGTGGTGCGTCCCCCGGCGGTGATCGAGTCCAAGCGTCCGAGGCTATCGAAGGTGTTGGTGACTCCGAGTCCATTGAGCAGTCCGTTGTTATAACTGTAGCCCAGAGGGAGTCCGGTGGTGGTACTCGAGAGGGATCTGGTTCCGGAGCCATCGGTGATGGCGATCGGTTGACCGGAGCGGTCGAAGGTCATCGAGAGATCGGGGGTGGTATCGGAGTAGTCGGCGATGGTGAGTTCTCCGGCAAGATTGTAGGAATAAGTCGTAGTTACTCCCCTCGCCCAGGTTCGAGTCTTTAACTGACCGGAGGGGTGATAGGTGTAAGTGGTCGCTTTCGTCGCAGCATCGGTTTTTGAAATCAGAAGTCCGGTGGCGGGATCGTAACTCCAGGTGGTGGCATCCCCTTGGGCTTTATTACCGACGCTGGTAAGGGAGCGGTAGGTGAACATCTTCGTGCGTTGATTTTTGGAGTTGTATTCGTAATCGACGGGATAGGTGGCGCTGCCCCATTCACGGGTTTTGTTCCCTCGAAAATCGTATTCGTAGAGAATCGTCGTGCTGTCTGGTTGCGTCACGAGTTTCGGTTGACCGGCTCCGAGTTCATCTTGGGCGTAGTAGGAGATCGTCGTTGTGTTGCCTGCGGCATCGGTTTGGGAGATCATCTGTCCGTTCGAATCATAAGCTTGGGAGGTGGTCACCCCATCTTGTTGCACCGTCTCGGCTTGTCTGCCGAGCGAATCGTAGCCAAAGAGAGCGAAGGCGGCGTTGGTGTTGGAGGATTGCTTGACGAGGAGTCCGTTGACCGTGACCGAGAGGGCATCGATCGAGGAATCGGCGGTATCGGTCGTTTGCGTGACGGTTTTATTCGTGCGATCGATGGAGGTGGTGATACGGGTGAGATTTCCGAGCGGATCACGGGTGATCGATTCTGGGGTCCCGCCGAGGGCCTCTTTTTGTAACGTGGTGGTAACCGTGGCAAGATTATCCTTGAGATATTGTTTCGTGGTGGTGATCCGATACCAGATCGAGTTTTCTTGAGCGTAGTCGGTGGTCGTTTCCGTGAAGCGATCGGTGGAGGCGGGGGTCAGTACTCCATCGCCATCGATATCGAGACCTGAGCGAAGAAGCTCACCAACGGAATTATAGGTCGTGAGTTGATCGGCGGAGCCGGTTTGGGAAACTTTGACCAGTTGTCCGAGATCGTTATAGAAAGATTGCTGTTGCCATGTCGTGCTATTGAATCCTGGGCGTTGGAGGAGGACTGTTCTTCCGAGCAGATCTTGGGTCGTGGTTTCGAATTGCGGATCGGTATCAGAGCCGGTACGGATCGTCGTCGATTGAAAGCCGAGTTGAGCGGCGGTGGAGTCGATGGCGTAGCTATAGAATTGCGAAACGACGCCGGTCCCGGTGACTGACTTGGTTTTTCCATCGAAATAGGTTTCCGTGATTTGCGTGGCGCCGTTCGGAGAGGTGACACGATGGATGAGACCGCCATTGAGATAGGCGTGCCAGGTGGTGAGACCGTTCGTCGTTTCGGATTCGATTCTCCCCGCTTTATCGTAGGTGGAGGAGGTCGTTTGCGTGAGAGAGCCGGCGGCGATCGTTTGACCAGTTTGGCGGCCCGTGGCATCGTAAGTATAAGTCGTGAGGAGATCCGGTTGGGCTTGATAACCCGTTCCGGCGGCGACCCCTTTTTTCGTTGAGGTCAGTTGATTGCCGAGATCGTCATAGGTGTATTCCGTGAGGATTCCCGTTTCATCCGTTTCACTGGTTTTTTGACCGTTGGTATAAATATTTGTTTGAATCACACGTCCATCTTTAGTGATCGTCAGGGGGTTGCCTTCGGAATCATTCGTGTAATCGGTTCGGCTGAGCAGTTGATAACCGGTGCCAGTGTAGATTTGTTCCTCCTCGCGAACGAGGTAGGCGAGATTATCACGGATCGTGACCGAGCGAGTTGTTTGATTCACCACCTCAGTGGGGGCGGCGGTACGAGCATGAGTGACGGTATCCCGCCAAGCCGTTCCGGTGGTGCTGGGGGTAAAGGTTGTTCCGTTCCAAGTACCCGGTTCATACCAGAAGATCTCATTGCGTCCGTCGGGATAAGAAATGGCCGCTGTTTTTCCTTGGAGGTGTGAGGGGGAGAGCGCGGCGCCGGTGGCGGTTTTGGAGTAGGTTTGGCTCTTTTCCCAAGTATATTGAGCGAGGGCGGGGCCGTAGTAGGAGAAGGCATTTTTAACGACCGTGTTATAGAGTTGGCCGTTGGGGGCGGTGTAGTTCTCCTCGTACATTTGGTACGACTTTTGAGAGGTAATCACCCCATTAATCGTCTCTTTCTCGAAAGAGGTGTATTCGGGAAAGATGGAGTTAAAGAAACCGTATTGAACCTCCGTGACCTTGCAGTTGGTATCGGTGGCTTGATCGTAGGTGGCGGGGGAACTCAAATAAGGACGATAGGTTTTCCATTCGCGACCGAAGAAATTACCATTCGTGGGATAGTAAACGTATTTCTCCCACGAGCCATCGGGGTTCACGACGGCTTTGAGTTGTGAGTAGTTAGCGGTGTCGGATTCTGTTTCATAGAAGAAATAACGCGTGATCAGATTTGCGCCATCGGGGTCTTTGATCGATTCGTAAAGTTCTTGCGAGCCCCAGGGGAGGGTTTTGTATTTCTCGACTGTTTTGGAGAGGAGGCGAATCGTGTTATTGGGGAGTTTTTCGGAGGTCGTGTAGGTCTCTTCACGAGTTCCGAGAGCGATGTTTTCGATCGTTTGATGAGATTCAATCTTTTGACCGTTTTCAGAATCATAGGTCCAAGCATTATTCGGGAGATCTTGCGTGGCGAGAAAGGTCTCTGTCTTTGTCCCTTTGATCGAGGAGATCAGGACTTGAGGCTTTGTCGTTGTAGAGGAGGCCGGTTTTTCGAAGATCCAGGTTTGAATCGGAGTTCCTGTGACTGGATAAAGACCGGAGGTGAGGGTGCCGACTTGGGAGGGGAGATAGTAACGGATTTCGTATTTTGTGGGGGAGATCGTGACGATATCGGCAAAGGATTGAAGGGTTTTGATTTGGCGAAGGAGATTATTGACGCGAATCACTTGATTGGAGGAGGTCGATTCATTGACCGTGGAGATTAAAACCGAAGGGGTGTAGAGGGCATCCGTGATATTTTCCTCGTAGAGATTGAGAGAGCCGATGCGAGAGCCATCGGGATTGTTGCCGAAAGTGGAGTACCAAGAGACAGATCCGCCGGATGGTCCGCCGCTTCCCGCATTGCCTCCTTTTTCGGAGGGACGAAGTTGAATCCCTCCGACAGAACCGCTATTTACTAAATTATTAGGATTTCTACTTATTGAGAAACTCGGCAACGGCTGCGAGGCGTTTAAGTAACTGTATTGAAATGCTCCATTATAATAACCCGTAACGATTTTTTCATTCGAAATCAATTGATAGCAAGATTGATTTTTAGATCTTAAATAAAAGGAGAGAGGCCTTGTAGATCCCCCTTCTCCTTGTAAACTAATGCTACCGCTCCAATTTAAATCTAAGTTTTTAAAGGGTTTTATTAAAACTTTTTTTGGTTTACTTACAACTGTCCATCCATAAGTATAAAATGATCCATTTGGATGTGTAATCTCGGTTTTTATTAAATTGTAATCAGAGGGAGAAAAATTAACGGTCTTCCCTTGAATCGTAATCGAGGCATCGACGCTTGTAATTGAAAAATTTAGTCCTTGATAAGAAACGTTAGGAGTCATATTAGCAAAAAGCTCAAACTCCACCTCTTTGCATTTTGAACAGGATTGAGAGAATCCATTGGTTTGAAGAAGTAAGAGCCCGATAATCGCGATGCAAACGAATCGGGGAATAGTGGGGGAATGGGGGAAGGCTGTTGGGGAAGAATCCGCCTTCGTCCAAGCACTTCGGTCGGACCTGCGGAAGGCATTGAATACCTGTTTCACGCGGAGGTACGGAGCAGCGGAGAGAAATGCCGTTTTTAACAGGGATTTACAGGATTGGCAGGATGATTTAAAGGCAGGGGTTAACCACAAAAGGCTCGTGAAACGAGAGGATAAATCTTCGCTGGAAGCGGAAACTATTTTGGCTCGCAGGGCGGCGGGGGAGCAAATGACACTAATTAACGCTGATTGAATGCTTTTAAAAACAGGGCCGATTCGTCTGGCGACCAGAACGACTCTAAGCCTGTTTTTAGTCTTAAGATAAGTGAGGATCAGTGAAGATAAGTGATTGAGAATATTCATGGGCTTCCTGGTTTTTGAAAAGGAGATTGATCTTCTGCAAGACGAAGAGTGTTCTTGAGCTCATTTTGGAGTTCTTCACGATCTGGAAGATAAAGTTGGTATTTTTGAACGAAGAGTTGACTATTCATTTGATAAGTGGCGTATTCCACGAGAAGTTCATCCTTGTGTCGAGAGAGAATCATTCCGATCGGTGGATTATCCCCTTCCGTTCGCTCTTCAGTGGCAAAATATCCGAGATACATATTCATTTGACCAATGTCGCTGTGATGTACTTGATTCATTTTAAGATCAATCAAAACGAAACATCGAAGAATTCGGTGATAAAAAACAAGATCCACTCGATAATGCTCGTTATTTAAAGTGATTCGATACTGACGTCCAACAAAGGTGAATCCTTTTCCAAGTTCGAGAAGAAAGGATTGTAGATGTTCACAGAGTCTAGATTCGAGATCGTTTTCGGAGATGGAATGAGACTCAGAAATTTTAAGAAATTCAAAAACGTAGGGATCTCGAATTAAATCTTGAGGAGTGGATAAAATTTGTCCTTCTTGAGAAAGCCTAAGAACGGACTCTTTATCTTTTCCTGAAGCAACTCGTAAAAAAAGTGAGGTCTCCTTTTGTCTTTGAAGCTCTCGAACAGACCATTTTTCGTTGACGGCTTGTTTCTCATAAAAGCCTCTCTCGAGGGGATCATCGATCTTAAGAAGCTCCACGACGTGGGACCACGTTAATTGGTGCGACAGTGTCGCACTTTTTGGATAAGCGAGATAGAATTGGCGAAATCGAGTTAAATTGCTCCGACTAAATCCTTTACCTAAACGAAGCGTTAAGTCGTGACTCAATTTGAGAAGCAGCTCCTTTCCATACTCAGCCCGTTTTTCTCCTGCTTGCTCAAATTCCACAATTTTTTGGCCGATTTGCCAATAGGTATTGATCAGTGCCGTATTGACAACACGAAAGGCCTCAGATTGCCCAGAGACATAGGTTTCGGCAATCTGCTGAAGAAGTCTTGTATAGTTAGAGTTCAAGATAAAACCTCAAAATTCATATCGTTTTATTCGTTGTTTTAAAGAGGAGTTAAAATGCCCCCAAGGTGATTTCGAGGGTTGAATCGGATTTACGGGGGAAATCGGTTTGGATCATCGCTTTGGCGGTTTGTTTGATCGAGGCTTTGGGAGGGGTGATCAGGAGGGTTGAATCTCCCTTGGGATTGAGTTGAAGTTGGAGCTGGAAATCGGGAGTTGAGGTGGTGGCAGCGAGAATTTTTACGGCGGTCGGATCCAGGAGTTTTATCGTTACTGATTTTGGTTTACGGGCCTCTCCGAGTTCCCAGCGCAGGGATTGGGTGGAGAGGGTGATCGAGTCGTAAACGGAGGGGATCTTTCCTTTGAGGAAGATCACTTGGGGTTGAGCCCCATCATCGGTGGTGATGACGGCATGTTTTTCTTGGAGGCCCGATTTTCCTTCGAGTTTAAAGAGCAGGGAGAGCTTGCCGGTTTCGTGGGGAGCATAGGTTTTTTTCTCAAGTTTTGAGCTCGTGCAATCGCAGCAGGTGCGAATATTCGTAATAGTCACTGTTTTTGTGCCGCTGTTTTTGAAGGGGTAATCGGCGATCCACTCAGTGAGGGAGGGATTGGGGGGGATCTCGACGGTGGATGAGTCGAAGACTAAGGCGGAAAAGGCGGGATTAACCGCCAAGAATCCGACCGTCGCCAAGGCTATGG
Source organism: Akkermansia muciniphila (assembly GCA_945883905.1). GTDB lineage: Bacteria > Verrucomicrobiota > Verrucomicrobiia > Methylacidiphilales > CAMAQI01 > CAMAQI01. The sequence continues at coordinate 8,572 of CAMCYL010000073.1, forward strand.
CGGACCTGCGGAAGACAAAGAGCGCCAAGGAAAAGCTTAATAGCAGGTTAGCTCGATAGCCTAATAGCGGGGATGGGGAAAAGGCAGATTTAACCGCAGAGGGCGCATCCTCCTTCGTCCCGCACTGCGGGACTATGGCGGACAAGAAGGAACACAGAGGAAAGGCAGGAATTAACCGCTGATGGACACGGATAGACACGGATGTTTTAAATTCAGAAAAAGCATTCAAAACAGTGGATATTCGTCCGGCTGCCGGAACGAATCCAAAGCGATGCAACAAACGACTCTCACAAACGCGTTTGTGAAGATCGTTTTTTTCATCGCTTTGATTTCGATCAAGATCGAAATTTTCACTGTTTTTGGTGTTTTGATTAGTGCTAATGAGTGTAGATAAGTGATTTAAAATTGCCTTTAAACCTCTGCGGAACTCGGCGTCCTTTGCGGTGAAAAATGGATTTAAGCTATTTAGCTTATAAGCGACGCCAAGTCCGCATAAGCCTCGGCGAGGGCGGATCAGGCTACAGTCAGTCCGTCTTAGCTTCAGCGATGGCGGATGAGGCTTTTCAGTTTTCATCGTTAATCCTCCACCGTGAAGAGTTCGAGGTCGACGGTTGCCGTCGGGGTGGTCGCCACGCCTTTGGTTGGATTGCGACCTTGGAGGAACTCTTGGAGATTGTTGAGGCCATCGGCATCAGAATCTCCCGTTGCGGTTTGAGTGAGATTTCCGAAGTATTGCTGTTCCCAGAGATCGGAGAGTCCATCCCCATCGGTATCGACAAAGGTCGCAACCGCTTGGGGGGTGGCGCTGACTTGTGCCGATTGCGGACTGGTTCCCGCGATGTTCGTCGCGGTGAGGACGTAGTAATAGGTTGTCCCGTTGATGAGACCGGTGTTGGTTAAGGTCACCGTGGGGGCGGTGACGGTGTTGTTGGCGAAGTCGACATAACCGCTGCCGTTCGTCGTCGAGCGTTGAACTTTATAGCTTGCGGCGCCACTGACGGCGGCCCAGTTCAAGGTCACTCGGGCATTGCCCGCAGTGGCGGTCAGTCCGGTTGGGGTTGCGGGAATGACTGGCGGGGCGACTGGTGTTGCAATGACTTGGGCCGATTGAGGACTGGTTCCCGCGGTGTTCGTTGCGGTGAGGACGTAGTAATAGGTCGTTCCGTTGGTGAGACCGGTATTGGTTAAGGTCACCGTGGGAGCGGTGACGGTGTTATTGGCGAAATCGACATAACCGCTACCGTTCGTCGTCGAGCGTTGCAGTTTGTAGCTTGCGGCGCCACTCACGGAGTTCCAGTTCAAGGTCACTTGGGCATTGCCGGCGGAGGCCGTCAGTCCGGTTGGGGTTGCGGGGATGACTGGTGGGGCGACTGGCGTTGCACTGACTTGCGCCGATTGTGGACTCGAGCCTCCGGCGTTGATTGCAGTGAGGACGTAGTAATAGGTCGTTCCGTTGGTGAGACCGGTATTGGTTAAGGTCACCGTGGGAGCGGTGACGGTGTTATTGGTGAAATCGACATAACCGGAGCCGTTCGTCGTCGAGCGTTGCAGTTTGTAGCTTGCGGCGCCACTCACGGAGTTCCAGTTCAAGGTCACTTGGGCATTGCTCGCGGTGGCCGTCAGTCCTGTTGGGGTTGCGGGGATTGCAGGAGGAAGAGAGGGGGTTGCGCTGACTTGAGTCGATTGAGGACTGATTCCAGAGGCATTAATAGCGGAGACAACATAGTAGTAAGTTGTTCCATTAGTGAGACCGGTGTTCGTCAATGTTAGCGTTGGCGCGGTGACGATGTTGCCGGGAAAATCAGAATAAGCAGTTCCGTTAATCGTTGATCGTTGAACTATGTAGCTGGTAGCACCGCTAACGGCGGTCCAGTTAAGGGTTACTTGGGTATTGCCAGCAGTGGCGATGAGGCCGGTAGGGGCCAGAACTCCTTCGACACTGAAATTAGGGACTTGAATAAGTGCGGTGGTATTGAAATTCATTACAATTGGAATCAAAAGATGTCCTTGGAGATACCCCCACGCCCAAGCCGTTCCATCACTTTTTAATGCAACGCCATATCCTCCTGCCCCGGTTATAGTCTCTCCATTGACAGCCGCCGCGACAACTCCACTCAACCCGATTGCCCGAACAGGTAGACTTCGATTGACTGTGGTCCCATCCCTTAACTGCTGAGAGGCATTATCTCCACATCCCCAAATCGTCCCATCACTTTTCACTACTAGGATATTTCGACTTCCTGCAGAAATAGCACTTCCAGCATTTAATCCGATCATTTGAACTGGAGTTATTCTGTCAGTGGTTGTTCCATCTCCTAATTGTCCATATGCATTAAATCCCCACGTCCAGACCGTTCCATCACTTTTTAAGGCGGCAGTAAATGCTCCCGTCGGAGCAAACCTCCCAATAGAGGTCGATTTAACTCCACTCAAACCAAGTACTTGACGTGGCTCCGAAGTGCCTGGTGATCCTGATCCTGTTTCATACCCCAATGCCCCATTGCTATTACTACCCCAGGTCCAAACCGTCCCATCATTTTTTACGATAACTGTATTAGATGCGATTTGAGAAACCGAGAGCACTCCACTCAATCCAGCGATTTGGGAGAGAGGCCGATTAGATCCCCACTGCCAAAGCGTTCCATCACTTTTCACTACTATTGTAAGATTGTTGTCCGTTGAAATTGAAACCACACCACTAAGCCCTACGACTTGAACTGGAGTTGTTCGATCGATTGTCGTTCCATCTCCGAGCGTCCCATTAGAATTATTTCCCCATGCCCAAACGGTTCCATCACTTTTCAAAGCCATCGAATAATAATTCCCAACGGCGACGGCTGTAATTCCATTTATCCCCTGGACTTGAACCGCGGCTCTTTTATCCACCGTCGTTCCATCTCCTAAAGCTCCGCGAACATTGTTACCCCACGCCCAAACCGTCCCATTACTTTTTAGAACTAAGACATGCTGGCTTCCAGCGGCAACCATTCCTTTCATGCTTTGAATCCCATTACCAACCTCAAACGCAAAAGCTTTTTTCACCTGTCCGATATTCGCAAGGGCGTAGTCTTTGTCATCGGTGGTGACGGTGCTCCAGGGATAGGGGGTAGTCACGCCAACGGCATTGAGGCGATCATAGAATTTCTTAGCGAGGGCTTTGACTTGGCCAACGTTGACGGCTTGAAAGTCGTTGCGGGCGGCATTGGGGGTGGCCCAAGAGGTCAGGAGGGCGTTGAGTTCGGTGCCGGCTCCGCCAGGGAGTTTGGTGTTCATTTCGGTGATCGCTTTTTTGGCGATCGATTTGAGTTGTCCTTGGTTGAGGGCGGCGTAGTCGTTGGCGGTCTTGGTGGTGTCGAGAACGTTTTGGGTCGTCCACCAGGTGGGGGGAGCGGAGAAGAGGGGATTAACCGCCAAGAATCCGACCGTCGCCAAGGCTATGGCGGACCTGCGGAAGGCAAAGAACGCCAAGGAAAAGCTTAATAGCAGGTTAGCTCGATAGCCTAATAGCGGGGATGGGGAAAAGGCAGATTTAACCGCAGAGGACGCATCCTCCTTCGTCCCGCACTGCGGGACTATGGCGGACAAGAAGGAACACAGAGGAAAGGCAGCTATTAACCGCGGATGGACACGGATAGACACGGATGTTTTAAATTCAGAAAAAGCATTCAAAACAGTGGAGATTCGTCCGGCTGCCGGAACGAATCCAAAGCGATGCAACAAACGACTCTCACAAACGCGTTTGTGAAGATCGTTTTTTTCATCGCTTTGATTTCGATCAAGATCGAAATTTTCACTGTTTTTGGGGTTTTGATTAGTGCTAATGAGTGTAGATAAGTGGTTTAAAATTGCCTTTAAACCT
>CAMCYL010000074.1 GCA_945883905.1 Akkermansia muciniphila
AAATCCAAAAAGGGAAAGAAATTGGAGAGCCGAGGGTAGGCAACCAGGAACGGGGGTGAGCAGGGGTTCCGTTAACGACGCCTCCTCCTTCGTCCAAGCACTTCCACCTTCGCAAAGGCTACGGCGGACAAGACGGCGAGACAAGCCGACGCGACGTTAAAACCCTACCCTACCCTCGTTCTGACCACGGCTCCTCCGGAGCCTCCCTTCATACAAAAACAAACCGTGAATTTCCCTTAGAGAGGATCGTGAGCTCATTCCGAGGAGAGGTGAAACCGATCCCCTCCAGAGAAACTTGATCGTTTTTTGAAAATCCTTTTTTCAAAGAAACGGGAGAGATTCTCTGGAGGCGCCGAAAGGAATGAGCTCACGATCCTCTCCCTCTGACGTCGCGGCGTTGCGGCGTCGCGTGAGAACTGCTTTAGGATTTCAATCCCCCTCAACCATTTCCCCTGTGAAATTAAATTTTATTTTGAACGGTAGTGAAAATAAGTGAAGATCAGGGGTTTAAAAAAAGTTCCATTAATGTTACGTAATCCGGTTTTCCAGAGGCAAGTACTGGAATCTTCTGAGAGATTAAGGTCCGAGGGACCCATAGTTCAGGGAATCCGATCTTGACCGCGTGCGCTAATAGTTCCGCTCGCTGTGGATCGACTTTTTCAGTGATTAAAAGCACCTCCTCCCCTTTCGTCGCATGGGGGATTGTCAAAGTCGCATGCATTAATCCCGGCCAGGTCTCGGTCGCGAGATCTTCGACAGCACTCAGCGAGACCATCTCTCCCGCCACTTTGGCAAATCGTTTCGCCCGACCAATAATTTTCACAAATCCATCGGTGCTGACCTCGGCAATATCCCCTGTGTCGTACCACCCTCCCTCAACGGGAACCAGTTCGCCCGGTTTTTCAGGAAGATAGTAGCCGAGCATGATGTTTCCACCCTTGACCCAAAGTCGTCCCCCTTCATTAATTCCTGGAACCGGTTCGAGTCGATATTGGATTCCGGGTAAAAATTTTCCAACGGTTTCTGGTTTGGAATAAAACGGGGTGTTAATCGCCAATCCTGGGGAACACTCCGTCAATCCGTACCCCTCATAGATCCGAACTCCAAATTGATCCATCCACGTTCTCTTAGTCGATTCCTTGACCTTCTCCGCCCCGGCGAAGACCGCTCTAACGGAGTAAAAATCATAGGCATGCGCCCGTCGTGCATAGCCATTGAGAAAGGTATTGGTGGCAAAGAAGAGGGTGGCATTCGATTGGTAAACGAGCTCCGGAATCATTCGATAGTGGAGCGGCGAGGGATAAAGAAAAACAGGAACGCCGTTTAAGATCGGGGTCAATGCTCCGCCAGTGAGTCCAAAGGAATGGAAAAGAGGGAGACAGTTAAAGATTCGATCTTGACGATGAATATCGAATCGGGACATGAGTTGATTGGTGTTTGTTAAAAGATTGCAATGGGAAAGAACCACCGCTTTCGGGGCACCGCTGGATCCAGAGGTATAGAGTATCGTTGCGGGTTGATCGGAAAAATGCCCCTCTTTAGGGAGTCCAGCCTGCCATTTTTTTCGTGTCCCTCGATAAAGCGAGGCGGGAAAACGAAGGGCCCACGCATATCGAAGTTTATCGCTCAATCCCATTTTTGCTTTGAGTTCCTCTAGATATCGAATCTCAATCCCTGCCGTTTTCAAGGTCTCAATAACAGGCTGTAGTTTTGCCTCTTGTACAAATCGTTCGGCGGTCCAAATCACTTTAATGAGAGAGGTGTGACAGGCACTGATCAGATTTTTTGATCCTGATGAAAAATTCAAAGGCGCAGGGACCCGATGACCGGCCTGCAGACTAAAATAAATCTGCAATGTAGTGACCTGATTCGGCAACATGATTCCGACAACCTCGCCGATCTTCGTTCCTTGATTCAAATGGGGAGCTAATGTTAAAACTTTTGCCGTAAATTCGCCGTAACTCTGGGGTTTAAAATGGTAATCATCCACGATCGCAAAATCGGCCCCATGTTGCTTTCGCGCCCTTAACAAGGCTTTCATCATCGTCTGGTTCGAGGTTTTTGTCTTAAGGCGCATCTCCGACATGATCTCATAGACCTGAGCGACGGCCGCCTCTCGGATCTGTCTTCCTGTCCCTTGCGGTTTATGAATCCGAACCGGAGGAAAGATCGTCACTTTCATTCGGGGAAAAAGGGTTCGATTGGCCCGAGTGGGAAGCTTTGAAAAATAGGACCGTTCAACGCCATCAATTTGTACAGGGATAAAATCAGCATCCGCTCGCATGGCGACCATTCCTGCCCCTTGATAGATCTTCATGAGGCTTCCGGTCAAGGTGAGTCGTCCCTCCGGAAAAATCATCACCGGAACCCCCTGCTTTACCCCTTTTAACAAAGATTTAATCGCCATCGGTTTTGTGGGATCGATGGGGAAAAAGGGGATCCACCCGAGGACCGATTTCACAAGAGGCTTTTGAGCCATCACGGTATCGACGGCAAAAGTGGGGAGTTCAGGGAGAAAAGCCGCGATCAAAGTGGAATCGAGAAAGGAGACATGATTCGCAACAATTAATTTTCGTTCCCGTGCCGCCGCATAATTTTCAAGTCCAATCACCTCGACACGGAAGAGCAAACGAAGAGCGGCACGAGTGAAGGTATGAAGCACTGACTCAGGAATCAGACAGATAATTTTCCATGAGACGGCTAGATTCAAAATCGCCATTAGTCCTAAAACAGTTGAACTACAAAAACCAAGTTTTCCGATCAGGATCGCGAGTAAACTGGCGACGATCATGAAAATCGAATTTAAAATATTATTGGCAGCAATATTTCGGGCTCGGTAGGAGGCCTCGGATCTCGCTTGAAGAATCGCATAGAGCGGGACGCTGAAAATTCCGCCACAAGCGCCAATCCCCAAAAGGGAGATCGCAATCAAAATGCCTTTGAGAGAAAGGAGAGAGAAAGGAACAACAGAGGTCATCGATTCCGCAAAAATAAAGATCGCAGAGCAGATCGAGATCCCTCCCCCTGCGAGAGGGGTATATTTTGCGCTGATCTCCCCTTGGAGGAGTCGAGAGGAGATGTAGGATCCGAGACCAATACCGACACTAAAAAGAATTAAGAGTTGAGTGGCGACAGCGCTTCCAGATTGGAGTTTATCGGCGACAAAAGGAGGAATATAAGCCAACCAAATTATTCCCATCGCCCAAAACCAAGAGATTCCAAGCATCGAGCGCCAAACCGATTGATGTCTCTGCGCCTCTCGAATTAAAGTGATCGTCGAACGAAGCGGATTCCAGTCTGCTGGAGGGAGCTTCCCCTCCGGTTTTGATTCGGGAATCGAGCGGCTGGCAATCCAACCGCCAAAGGCCAATAGAATGAGGGCGATAAAGACCCAGAGATGAATCGAACGTTCTGGGGTTGATTCGGAGAGAGCAAATCCCCCTAATACCGTTCCAAGTAAAATAGCGAAAAAAGTGGCGGTTTCGAAAATAGCCGCTCCATCCATGAGCTCCTCTTTTTTCAAATGACAGGGTAGAATTCCATATTTTAAGGGTCCAAAAAAAGTGATTTGAACCCCCGTTAAAAATACCGCAAGAAACAATACCGTCGGAGATTCTACGGCAAGTCCGTAGGCCGCAAAAATCATCACGATAATCTCTCCGAGTTTTGAAAATTGGATTAATCTCGATTTTTCCAAACGATCCGCGAGTTCGCCGGAAAATGCAGAGAGGGCAATCATGGGAAGAATTAAAAGTGCACTAATCGCATTAACGACGGTCGAAGTCTCCCAACCTTGTTCTTTGGCGAGCTTAAAGGTCACCAACATGATAAAGGCATTTTTAAAGAGATGATCATTAACCGCCCCTAACAACTGGGTGATGAAGAGTGGAAGAAATCGGCGTGTTTGAAAGAGAGGGTGCATAAGAAATTTTTATGAAAGCTTCAACCACGGATGCACACAGATAAACAGGGATCATTTTTTATAAAATTCATAATTTTTCAGCTCTGTTACTTGATTATTCTAAAATCCAAGAGCTTCCCTCTTTAAGTGAACCCCCTAGAAATGACAGCCTTAAGAGATAGAGAGAGTTCGAGCCAATAAAAGCCTCAATTTCTTCCTCCGCAAGGGGCTGATCTTTGCCTCGTACGTAGGTTGTAACGTCGTTGACACAGAAATGACCTAGAATGCGTAGGAAGGGGGTTTATTCGATTTGACCTCTATTGTTTAACGTTTATGTTAAACATATGAAAACGCTCTCGATTCGTTATATTCAACATCATTTTGCTGAGTTGATTCCCTATTTACAAAATGGGGAGGAGATCGTGATTCGAAATCGAGATCGAGTGTTTGCAAAGATCATTCCTTGGACTGAAACTCATCCATCAAAAGCCTTTCCTCATTTTAAAAAAAGACTCTTACACGATTTCCCAAAAGGAAATATTAAGATTTCAACCATGGATCTCATTAAGGAATCTAGAGGGGAACGATGATTTACTGTGACACCAGCGTTCTGTTAAAACTCTATATTCGAGAAAAAGATTCAAACGCATGGATCGATCAAATTCAAAAGCACAATCTGCCCTTAACGGTCTCGTTTCTACATCAGATTGAAATCGTGAATGCGTTGACGCTTCTTGAATATCGTTCAAAAGGAGAGATCCGATCGAAGCCGCTGATCGCTCGTTTTGAAGAGGATTTAGCAGAAGGGATTTATCAACAACTAGAGGTCGATTTAATTTCAACGATTCAGAAGTGCCAAAAAATTTCTCAAAAGATAACAGCAGTAACGGGGCTTCGTACGTTGGATCTGATGCATTTAGCACTGGCATTTTCTGTTCCTAAAGTGCTTTTTTTAACCGCCGACGATCTTCAGCAGAGAGCGGCGAACCAATTGGGAATGAAAACCGAATAAATCGATTTCCTGTTTGTTATTCATCATAGAAAAAAGTCGCTTCATTCTTGTTCAACTCTGTCTAAAGAAAATCAAAAAATCTCCCTTGATTTATACGTCATCAATAATTATAGTATACGTCATGCAAACAAAGCTCACCCTTCGCATGGATGATGAACTCATCTTTCAAGCTAAACAGGTCGCCGAAACTCGTGGTAAATCGGTTTCTCAGATGGTTGCAGAATATTTTAAATCACTCTCTTCAAAAGCAACCCTTGGAACGCTGCCTCCACTGACTCGATCTTTAAAAGGCGTTTTACGAAAAAAAAGGCTCTCGGAATCGGATTATAAAGCGCATCTTGTAAAAAAACACCGATGAAAATAGTGCTCGATACCAATATCGTCCTCGATCTTCTTCTGGAACGTGAGCCGCACTGTTATTTTGCCGAGCAGATTTTTTCCTTGATCGAACAGGAAAAACATCAGGGATTTCTCTGTGCTACGACGCTCACAACGATTGATTATCTTCTCTCTCAACATCTTTCCCGAAATGAGTCGCGACAAACGGTTGCTCGACTCCTTCGGCTTTTCGAAGTCGCTCCTGTAAACCGTACGGTTATTGAACGGGCTCTTTCGAGTCCGATGATCGATTTCGAAGATGCGGTGATGGATCAATCCGCTGTTCTTTGCGGGGCGAAAGGGATCATCACACGGCATAGAAAAGATTTTCTCAAAAGCGTAACCCGCATTTTTGATCCTCAAGAGTTTTTATCTCAAATTCTTCGTTAGGAATCTGGGATAAACAAGTGATTAAAAAAAGGCCTCCAATTACTTGGAGGCCTTTTAAGATTTAAATTTCTAAAGAAGAAATTTTAGTAACGATAGGTTTCAGGTTTGTACGGTCCATCCACTTTGACGCCGATGTAATCCGCTTGTTCCTTGGTTAACTTGGTCAATTTAGCCCCAAGTTTTCCGAGATGAAGACGAGCGACCTCTTCGTCCAATTTCTTGGAGAGGGTCTTGACGCCGATTTCATGTTTATCATTCCATAAGCTGATTTGTGCCAAGGTTTGATTCGTGAAGCTGTTCGACATCACAAACGACGGATGACCCGTGGCACATCCGAGATTCACTAAACGTCCATCGGCTAAGAGATAAATACAATGTCCATCGGGGAAGATATATTTATCAAATTGCGGCTTGATGTTAACGCGTTTGATGCCGGGATAGTTTTGAAGTTTATCAACTTGGATTTCGTTATCGAAATGGCCAATGTTACAAACGATCGCTTGATCTTTCATCTTCGCCATATGTTTGATGGTGATGATGTCGCAATTTCCAGTCGTGGTGACAAAGATATCCGCATAAGGAAGCGCCTCTTCAACGGTCGTAACCTTATAACCAGTCATGCATGCTTGGAGGGCATTGATTGGATCAACCTCACTCACCATGACTTGAGCACGATGAGAATAAAGAATATCGGCAGACCCTTTACCGACATCGCCAAATCCGCAGACCATCGCTGTTTTACCAGCAATCATCACATCGGTCGCACGCTTGATCGCATCGACAAGAGATTCACGGCAGCCGTAAACGTTATCAAATTTACTCTTAGTGACCGAGTCATTGACATTGATCGCAGGAATGAGCAACTCCCCCTTCTTCTGCATCTCGTAAAGGCGATGCACCCCAGTCGTCGTCTCTTCAGAGACTCCCTTGAGTTGAGCGATGGTTTTGTGCCAGAATTGTGGATCCTCTTTGAGGCGTTTTTTGAGGACGGTATTGACGATCTGCAATTCTTTATTGTCGGTCGGTTCGTTCAAGATCTTTGGATTCTTTTCAGCGAGATAACCGCGGTGAGCAAGCAAAGTCGCATCCCCCCCATCATCGAGAATCAAATTGGGGCCAATGAGTCCCCCTTTTCCATCTTTCCAAGTGATGGCTTTAACTGTGAGATCCCAATACTCTTCAAGGGTTTCCCCTTTCCATGCAAAAACCGGAATCCCTGCAGCAGCGATGGCGGCAGCGGCTTGATCTTGCGTCGAGAAGATATTACAACTCGCCCAGCGAACTTGTGCTCCGAGGCCTTTAAGCGTCTCGATTAAGACGGCGGTCTGGATGGTCATATGAAGACTGCCGGTAATACGGGCTCCCTTTAACGGTTGCTTTTGTCCGTATTTTTCGAGAGTCGCCATTAATCCTGGCATTTCATGTTCAGCGATTTCGATCTCCTTACGTCCCCAGTCAGCAAGGCCGATATCTTTTACTTGATAATCGGTGAATCCTTTAGGGGGAACGATCGATTTCTTTACGGAGCCTTTAATAGATTTTTTACTCATGTTATTCCTTTGTCATTATTAGAGATTTAGAGATTAAATTAAGCGCAGGCGCGTTTTAAAGCGGCGGCTTTATCGGTCTTTTCCCAAGTGATACTTGCAAGATCATCCTCTTTTCCGAAGTGACCGTAGTTCGTAGATTTGCTGTAAATCGGCCGGAGCAACTTGAGTTGATCGACGATTTTCGCAGGTTTAAAGCTGAAGACCTGTTTGATCGCTTGTTCGATCTTCTCATCGGAAACTTTTCCAGTGCCAAAAGTATCGACACAGATCGAGACCGGTTCTGGATATCCGATGGCGTAAGCGAATTGAACTTCGACGCGATCGGCAAGACCGGCCGCAACGACGTTCTTCGCGACATAGCGCCCCATATAAGCGGCGCTTCGATCTACTTTTGAAGGATCTTTTCCGCTGAAGGCACCGCCGCCGTGACGACCCATTCCTCCGTAAGTATCAACAATGATCTTACGGCCCGTGAGACCGGAGTCTCCTTCAGGACCACCGATGACGAATCGACCGGTCGGATTAATTAAATAACGGGTTTTTTTATCGAGCAAATGGGCGGGGATTACTTTTTTGATCACTTGATTGATCAAATAAGCTTCGAGTTCTTTATGTTTAATTCCTTCACGATGCTGGTTGGAAATAACAACGGCATCCACGCGAACAGGACGATGTCCTTCGTATTGCAAAGAGACTTGAGTTTTTCCATCCGGACGGAGCCATTTCACCTTGCCGCTTTTACGGAGTGAGGAGAGCAATCGTCCAAGTTTATGCGCATAGGAGATGGGGGCGGGCATCAGTTCAGGCGTTTCGTTACAAGCGAATCCGAACATGAGACCTTGATCTCCGGCCCCTTGTTCCGCGGAGGATTTTCCTTCCGCTTTAATCGTATCAACCCCTTGGGCGATATCAGGGCTTTGACGAGTCAGCGCATTTAAAATATGAACTCCATCCGCATTAAAGGATTCTCCGGGTTCGGTATAGCCGATCTCACGAATCGCTTCACGAACGATCTTATTGTAATCGAATTCCGCCTTCGTAGTGATTTCACCCGCGATGACGACGAGATTCGACTTCGCAAGCGTTTCACAGGCCACGCGGCTTTTAGGATCTTGTTTTAAACACGCATCGAGGATTGCGTCCGAGATCGTATCACACACTTTGTCCGGGTGACCTTCAGTCACGGACTCCGACGAGAAGATATAGGATTTTGCCATGGTAGAAGAAGAGAGTAGTGGAAAAGACAATAAAATGCAAATAAAATATTGACGCATCATGATTGGTTGATATGAATAATAGAAATTGAGATTTTAATAAAATATGAGTAACTTGTTACACATTATGAAAACGATATCGATCCGTGAGCTTCACAATAAAACAGGGGATTGGGTCCGTTCAGTAAACCAAGAAAAGCAGGTGATCGTTACAGATCGAGGTGTGGCAGTGGCCGTGATTCAGCCCTTAGAGGTATTAATCTCAAAAACCTACCATTGGCAGACACGGCCTTTAGTTCCTGGGTTTAAGTCATCCCTTGACAAAAAAGAGGCAAGAAACTCTAAAAAAATAATCGAGCACTCCACAGACGGTCTTTCTCAAGAACGAGATGAGTGGCGATGAAAACGGCCTATTGGGATACCTCGCTTCTCTTAAAGCTTTATTTAATAGAGGAGGGGAGTCATGCCGTTCAAAGTAAAGTGCGAGATTGGGAGATCATATATTCAAGTGAAATTGCCTTCTCCGAGATTTATTCATCCTTCCATCGTAAATATAGGGAGAGAGCTTACACGAAAATCGAGATGGAACACTGTATGAATCAATTCGAACTCGATATGCATCATGGACTCATTTCATTGATTCCCTCTGAGGAACTTATTCATCAACGGGTTGCTGCCGTTTACCGAAAGCTTTCGGATAAAATTTTCCTCCGTGCTCCCGATGCAATTCATTTAGCAACCTGTGAAATTACCGGTTTTAAGTCGATTTACACTCACGATCAACGAATGAAGCAAGCAGCGCCCTTTTTTAACTTAAAGGCAGTCGATATTTTGGTGTAATGGTGATCGGGAATTTATGGCATTCTCCCTACGTACAGCATGGCAAGCACTCACCGATCCGACGCGGCTTCGAATTATTGCGCTTTTACAGCGTGAAGAATTGACGGTCGCGGAGCTCCAAGAGATTTTAAACGTCGGGCAGTCTGGGATCTCGATGCATTTGGGAATCCTGCGCACGAGTGGATTGGCGGAGGCTCGCAAGGAGGGCAAATTCTCTTACTATCGAGTCCCTGAGATTCAAGAGATTGCTGGACAAAAACTGCTTGAGGCGGCAATGGGAAGTGTCAGTGAGCTTTCGGAGGCGGAGAATGATCGGGCGGCCTTAAAGTTGGTGACGCAGAAACGTCGTGAGGTCGCGCAGAACTATTTTAATCAGGTGGCGGGACGACTCTCCAAAGCGGCCTGCCCAGGTCGAGGTTGGTCAGCAGTGGGCCCTTTGTTAGCGCATTTAATTCCGCGCTGTGTGATCGCTGATTTGGGAGCCGGGGAAGGCTGGCTCTCGCAGCTGATGGCACAACATGCAGAGAAGGTGATCGCAGTGGATAACTCCCCGAAGATGGTGGAGTTCGGACGCAAGGAGGCCAAGCGACGAAAACTGAAGAATCTTGAATATCGTTTAGGGGATTTGGCGCACCCACCGATCGATCAAAACTCGGTCGATTATGTGATTATGAGCCAGGCCTTGCATCATGCAGTCAATCCAGGACATTCAATTCAAGCGGCGGCGAGACTTCTTAAAGTGGGGGGTCGACTTATTATTTTGGATTTGAATGCCCATTCTTTTGATCGGGCTCGAGAACTTTTAGGAGATACGTGGTTAGGGTTTCGTGAAACCGAGTTACGAAAGTGGATGCAGGAAGCGGGATTGAGTCATTTGAGATTTCAACTTTTAGAAATTGAAAGTAGCCCTTTTAAAGTACAACCGGTCCTGATCTGCGGGGAAAAAGTAAAATAAGTCGATTGATTTTATCTCAGATTCTTCATTAGGAATTTAAAAAATGGAGCGCCGCTCCGTCAGCTACCCATAGGCGTCAACCTAACAGGCAAAAAGAGGTTAACTCATCTGTGCTTTTGAGGATAAAAAGACCCCTCCCTCTGCTTTCAGAGGAAGGGGTAAAGCAATTCAATTGTTGATAGAATTAAAAGCTATAAACAACGTTGATGGAAGCCATGTGAGCGGTGGCATCATTTCCATGAGTTGCGACTCCCCCTTGAACATTGCCCCCTTGAGTATCGGCTCCAAAATCAGCTCGATATTCAGCACGAAGAAGCATGTTCTCCCAGATATCAAATCCAGCGGTCATCGTATAGCTGTAGAGATCGGTGCTCGATAGTCCCGTTGTGGTATTTCCAAATTTTACCCCATCGGTATTATGAACATACTCCATTCGACCGGCTAAGCTAAACTGCTTACATAATTGATACTTTGCATAGAGTGCGGCTCCGTAGAAGTTCTCGTTTGCTTTTTGTCCACCGACGGACTCTTGATATCCATTATAGAAACCGAGGTCCGTATTGTAACCAAGCAACAATTTATCGTTGGCAAACTTCGGCGCCCAATTTCCCCATGAATCCCATAAAAAAATCGACCCTTCACGAAGCGCACCAGTGACAGGCGCTGCGTTCGTTGCCGCATTTCTTCCTCCACGAGTTTCTCCAATAAAGGTATTTTTAATATTAGCATTTCCCCCTTTTGATTTCACATCAAACCCAAAGGCAAGACCGACGTTGCTATTGCCATCGACGTTATTTCGAACGCTGACGCCATCTGCGCTATTCCAGTCAGAATTAACGACCGCAAATTGTGCCGTAACGAGGTCGTTTACTTTATACGTTGCAGCGATCCCTGTATGTGTGAGGGGTTGAATCGTTTTCCATAACAATCCATAGCTATAATTCATATTTGCAGGACGTTCAGCAACTTCATAACCCACTGGAGTTGCGAATTTTCCGACAGCGAAATCAATTCCGTTACCAATCGGAGCACGGAATAAAACCACGGCTTGATGCATATAGATCGAACTCAAACCGTCTCCCGCGGTACCCCCACTAAACACCGCAGCATCTTCACCAACCATTAAATCGGTTCGGAATCCTGCGCTGAGTTCATTCTTATCCGAGAGGGGCTTCGCTAGCGCTAGCTTAAAGGCATTTAAATTAAAATCCCCTTGTTGTTGTGCCGCCACTCCACCATCTTGAGCAAAGCGTTGATTGATGGTATTATTGCCACTATTAAAATTATAGGTGTATCCCGCATCAACATACCCACTGAGAACGATTCCCTTTTGAGATGTTTCAACGTATATTCCTTGATCTTCGATTACTTTCTTCAATTCTTTGTCTGACTTTGCCTCTCCTGCCCATGCACTTAATGCGATGAGGGGAAGAAGATAAAGCCCTTTGAATAAACGGTTCATTTGTTTTCCTTTTGTTGTTGTTTTGCCTCCATCCATGGACAAAAACCCTTTGTTTCATGAACTCCCTTTACGACTAAATCATTTTCCAATTTCTTATTCAAGTAAATTATATATTCTTTATGATTTATAATTATTTTTTATATATATTGCTTTTTTAAGGCAATTTTAATTAATCGCCCCTAAATCCGCGAAGCGTCAAAGAATCACCACGTATTTTTAGTAGAGTAGGAAGGGTAGGTCGATAGACCTCCCTTCCTCTCATCAAACCTTTCTATTACCCACAAATACCTCCATTAACCGCCAAGTTCCAGCCATCAGTCAAATCAGTTAGTCGCTTCCAACCTCGCCAGAGAGCAATGATGCCTGG
>CAMCYL010000075.1 GCA_945883905.1 Akkermansia muciniphila
ATTACTCAACAAAAACCTTACGATGAAAATCTCATCGAAAAATCAATTCATCATTCACAATCCCAAAAAATCAAATCCATCCAAAAAATCGCAAAAAACCTTGGATACCAACTTGTTCCAACATCTTAAAAAATCCACTTCACTAGGAGAATCTTCTTTAAATTCAACTGGAAATAAGAAGGAACCGAAAATCACTTCGAGGGATGTCCTAACTCCGCCTCCGTCCACGCCGAAGCACGACTTGAAACTTCCGCACGAATCTTGGCAACTTCCTCTGGCTTGACTGCCCCCCCTTGATTTCCCCAAGACGATCGAATGTAGGTCAAAATCGCAGCCACTTTCCGATCATCCAACAAATCCTTATGCGAAGGCATCACTCCTTGATAGACCGTTCCTTTGACGGTGATCGGTCCTTGAACACCATTCAAAACAATCCGAATCACTTTCCCAGGATCGGCATCATTCACCCATTCGCTTCCTGCAAGAGGAGGGAAAGCCCCGGGAAGACCTTGACCCGCTGCCTGATGGCACGCCGAACAAGTCGATTTGTAAGTCACTTTTCCAAGCTCCATCGGATCATTCAACAACCCGCCTCCGCTCTTCTCAAACGCCACACGCGCGACCTCGCTTTGCTTTATGAATTCCGCCGTTTTCGCCGCCATCGCCTCCCGATGCCAACGAGTACTCTCCTCGCGGTAGAGATGCCGTCCTGAAACCATGAAAAGGACAACGACCGTAAAAATCGTCGTAATCTTTCCCCATCTCTTTCCAATTTCTTCAGGAGAAGATTCAACTTCCTTCTTCAGCAAATAAATGAGCAGAAAAACAAAAAGCACCCCGGTGAAGATGGTTCCCGCCACCTTCAACGTCACTCCGTGAGTCGGAAGAGTGAAGAAAACGAGGACTCCCGCGCCAAGCTGAACCAAGGTCGCGTGAAAAGTGATCTTGTAAAAACGCCGGATGAGCCGATCTCGTGAAAATTCTGGAAATGACTCCACTTCGACAAACTCTCCCCTTCTCGTTTTCCAAACCAAAAAAAGTCCCGTCGCCGCAAACGAGGCGAGAAGAAAATGGATGTAACGCGGAACCACATTCGGAAGCAAGAGAGCGGAGAAAAATCCCCGCACCGCCGCCCAACGCTCCGGAAAAAGCATCAGGTTGATGTTCGTCAGAAATATCAACGGAATAAAGAGAAACAAGAGAGATGCCCCACCCCCGATCACCAAATGAAGTCCCTTTCGGTTCTCCAACGGATCCCAAAAATACTTTTGCGCATACGTCAACAGAAAGGCGACGATGACGCAGGGGACAATCAGAATCCAAGCAAATCCCGTCAATGCATTCGCCGAGTAAAAATGAATGGTATAGGCAACATTGATCACCAACAGAGGAGCCACACCCAAAACAACGGCAAGGCTCTTGTTCACCGTGATCGTTTGACAAATCAAATGCGCCAGAGAATCCCAAGCCTTGCTTTTTTTTCTCACCCCGATGAATTCAAAAATCCACGTTAAAAATGATCCTCCCACCATCATGTTCACAAAGAGAAGATGCGCCATGAAAGAGACGATCAAAAGCACGAGCAGAATCTCCCTCGGAACAGGAAGCGGGAGCGTTAAATCATGGGGAATAGGAGCAAATGCCGCAGTTTCAGGTTTCATAGATTATTGAGGATTCAATGTGAGGTTAAAATCTTTTGAAGGAACTCCATAAATCCCTTCGTTTTGAGAGCCGAGTGACTTTTCCGGATTTTGACGGAGCTGGGATAGATAGGCCGCGAGCGCTTTCAATTCATCAGCGTTCCCGGGAAACGGAGGCATGAAGGTTCTCGATCCGTGCATGTTCTCCACGTAGTTAGCAACGACCTCCCTATCCCATTCTCCCTTGCCGAGCATTTTTTCAAATTTCGCCGTCACCCCATTCATTCCATTACTCGTATGACACCGGGTGCAGGTGAGCATAAAAACATCACGTCCCGCTTGAACCTGATTCGCCCCCGTGATCTCCTTGGAATTTTTAACGACGGAATACGTCGAATGAGCCAATACACCCTCTTTCTGTAAAAGCGGATAATCTTCGAGACGATACGTGTTGGAATACATATAGCCCGGAATGACATACGGTTTGCGGATAAATTCCCGAATCCGCTCAAAATAACCGAGAAGAACCAACGTGATCACAAACGGCAACAGAACTGCGAATCGGGGAACCCGATTCGGTTTCCACAGACTCAGGAGAGAGATGCCAGCGATCACCAAAATTCCGACCATACTCCCCTTGATCAAATGCTCATGCCACTCTGTGAATCCCATCGTCGTGAGAGCCGTCGCCAAATGTCCCGTCATCGCCCTCGGAACCGAACTCCAATACCACCATGCACCGAGGACCAACGGAGGAATAAAGAAAATGACCCACTTGGAAAAGAGCTGAAGCGCCTGATTCCGAAAGTCCCGATCATTCCGAATCATGAAATATGTCAAAAACATCCCCAATAGTCCCGCCGTCACCAACGCCAATGGGGTTCGGAACGAAAGCTGAGGAAGATAAAGCGGATTGAAAAAAGCGACCCACAGCGAGGGTTTGTTTTTCCAATCCCCCGTGTTCATCATGAACGCCAGAATGGCGACGATCAGCGCCATCGTGATCCACGAAAAGATCCCAAGCGCCCACCCAAACCGGTTATGCTTCTCCTTCTGCTCCCCAATCCATTTTTTCCACGTCAAAAAATAGACGAGAATCAGAACAACTTCCGTGACAAAGATGATCCACTCCAAAAACCATCCCCAGAAAAAAATACGGATCAAACTTCCGATCGAATACGGATTCACCAGACTCGCGGAGAGCCATATTCCAACCCCGGTCAAAGCCCCGACGGTTGTCGTGATGATGAAGCAGAAAAAAAGAAACCGATAAGCGAGATCATCCCAGCGTCGATCTCCGGTTTTGATCCCCCTCCACTCCAAAAAGGCGATCAACGGCATCGCCCCCACTGCCAACCCGTGATTGATCAGCACATGTAAAATGGCAATCACCGCAATCAACATGCGGTTTCCCATCCCATCTAAATGAAAAATTGGAAAATCCATAGAAAACTCCTTTTACGGTGCCTTTTCCTCTTCCGCAGAGGGCGGAGTGGCAAACCCCTTTTGAACAATCGAGGAACTCAGCGGATTGAAAGCGTAGTAAAGCTGGATCACCGTATAAGCGATCGCCACCAAATAGATCTGACTTAAAAAGAGAAATGGGAACGGCCACTCGATCGGATTCCAGGGGAAAGATTCTTTTTTCAACTCTTGCATGGAGCGGATCATTCCATAAATCCCCAAAACCCGGAATGTGGCAAAATGTCGCATCCCCTCTTCTCACTCCCCCCCCTGTCGACTGGAGGCTTCTCTACCACTAGAGAAGAATGATTCACAATCCACCGCTTGATTCTAGATTAAAGAGAGGCATCGTTAGATCCATGGGACGAGCCAAAAGCAAACGCGAATACAGTGTCGTCATCGAACTGGATTCGGAAGGTTATTACGTCGCTTCGGTTCCAGAATTACCAGGATGTCATACTCAAGCAAAGTCACTGGATCAACTGATGAAGCGAATCAAGAAGGCTGTTGAACTTTGCCTCGAGGTGGACGGCTTTAAACCTCAAATCTCCTCGTTTGTCGGTGTACAAAAAATATCGATCAAAGTATGAGTCGCGATGAACTGATTCAGATGCTCTGATTTTAACCCATTTCTCATGACGAATCCGAGCTTAAAATCATTTTCACACGAAGCCACGAAAACACGAAGAAATTCAATTGGCAATCCTCTTGAGGCCATTTTTTAAAATCGGGGCACCAAAATTAATCAGCAACCCTAGACGATGATTGAGAA
Source organism: Akkermansia muciniphila (assembly GCA_945883905.1). GTDB lineage: Bacteria > Verrucomicrobiota > Verrucomicrobiia > Methylacidiphilales > CAMAQI01 > CAMAQI01. The sequence continues at coordinate 3,877 of CAMCYL010000075.1, forward strand.
GACGCAGATAGGTGAGTAACTGTTTAGAGTGCACAGGAGCTAAATGTTCAACCGATTTTAATTCGACAACAAAACATTGGTTCACGACAAGATCGGCTCGAAAGCCTTCATCAAATTTTAGATCATCCACCATGATCGGAATCGGTTTTTGTCTCTCGATCTTAAATCCAAGTTTCTCCAGTCTTTTGGCTAAAACGGATTCATAGACACTCTCCAGCAGCCCCGGCCCTAATTGCATATGAAGTTTAACTGCTGTATCAACCACTTTTTGCGCAATGAATTCGAGATTTGAATCGAACTTTGTGTTTTGGTGTCTTGGTGTGAGATTCATTTTAAGCCATTAGTAGTCACCTTGCCACTCGTCAACGGCCCCTGCATCTATTCTAGCTAACTCTTTTCCAAATCAAAACGAATCGGAACTTTTACCGATGACTCGATCCCGATTCCCCCAACCTTCGCAGGCTGAAATCTCCATCGACGCACAGCATCAAGTGCCGCCCGGTCGAGAGCCGTATACCCGCTACTTGATTGAATCTGCGTCGACTTCACCTTTCCCTCCTCCGTAAGCTCGACAAAAAGAACGACCGTCCCCTCTTCCCCTCTTTTTTTAGCATCACTCGGATAGGCGGGGGAAGGATTCCTAAGATAATCAGCCTTGTTCGCTAAACGCGCTCCCCCGGATCCCGTCGCCAATGAGGTCGAGGCGACAGCACCCGTTGCAGAGCTTGAGGGAGGCTTCGGTACTGAGGTCGAAACTGTCGGGGGCTGAATCTTCGGGGGTTGCTCAGGACGTTTTTCCTCTCTCCATTTCGGAGTCACTTCAGGCAATGTAAAATCACTGACGATCGGCTCGATCTCGGGGACGGGTTCGGGCTCCGTCGCCCTATCAGGCTCTGGTTCGGTCAAACTCACCTCGACCTCCTGAGTGATCGCCCCCGCCGCTCCGCTCTCTCCCGCATCGACTCCCCATTGCGACTCCTGAATCATCAGACAAGATGCCCCTAAGAAGAATCCTCCGTGGAGAACCAGAGATCCAATCAGTGATCGTGAAAAGGAAGTCATTTTTTCTCTGTCCGCATATGAAGCTTCATCAAACCGACCGCTCTCGCCGCATCCAAAACTTCGACGACTTGACCATACGGCGCCTCTTTATCCCCTTGGATGATCAGCTTGGAGTCCGCACTCACCTGTTTGAGTTCCTGTAAATGCAATGTCAGCTCCTCCTTCGAAATCTTCTCCTTATTCCAAAAGAGTTCCCCTGAGGCCAATACAGAAATGGTCACGGTATCATTCTTCGGCTCATGCGCCGTCACGGACTTCGCCCCCGGCAATTGAAGATCCATTCCCTGATTTTGAATCATGGAGAGCGAGACCATCATATACGTCGCCAAGAGGAAGAACATGATGTCGATAAAGGGAATGATCTCCAACCGGGGTCGGGAGTGGGATCGGGGGGATGTTAAGCGTGCCATAAAAAATCCGGATTTAACCGCCAAAAGAAAGACAAATGACGCCAAGAAAAAAACCATGGAAACCACAAAAGGCTCGTGAAACGAGGGTTTAAATCTTCGCTGGAAGCGAAAACTATTTTAGCTCGCAGGGAGGCGGGGGAGCAAATTGACGCTGATTTTCGCTGATCAAAAACCGGAAATCCTTTTGGTTTTAAATCAGTGTCGATGAGTGAAGATAAGTGGTTTAATTGCGTTTTCCTTTTTGGCGAATTCCTGCCCCGTACTCTTTGTCGGGGTTGCCTTTTCGTTGCTCTCCCTCCACCCTCCGAGCCAAAATTAAATGCAGCTCCGTTGGTTTTGGTGAGATCGTTCAACGATCCTTTTAGCGGTTCCATTTTGCCTTTACTTGACTTTTGCGACCAGAATTTCCATTCGAGTCATTGCTGATTCCAGTTTACGGCGTTGCTTTTCCAATCGACTATTCAAAAAATTAAACGGGACAATCGCCACGATTGCCACCACCAGACCAAACGAAACGGTGATGAGTGATTCCGCAATCCCCCCCGTGATTACTTTTTGTTGAGAGGCAAGATCTGCCGCTCCAATTAATCCAAAGGAATGCATCATTCCATAAACCGTCCCCAACAAACCTAATAATGGCCCCAACGTCACTGCCGTATCCAAAATAACGAGCCCTCGGTTATAACGCTCTAAATCGGCACTTGCCGCCTCCATCATCGCATCGGTCAACGAAGTGTCGCGATGGAGAAGTCCCTCCCGTAAAACAGTAGCAATACTATCCTCCGATCCTTCTGCGGCCTTCCCCGCATCATCAAAACGCCCCTGCTCGGTCAAGCCCCAGATCTGTTGAACGAGCTTCGGATTGGACCTCCTCTTTTCCGCGATCAAAAACAGAATTCGTTCAATGACCGACGCAAACGTCAGGATCGAGCAGATCAATATCGGCCACATCAGCGGGCCACCCTTTAAAAACCATGTTAACATCACGTCCTCCTTTGTTGATTCAATCTACAGATTTCATCATTCCTGTCACATGCTCACTTGCGATTTATTGACGCCCCATTGCAAAGACAAAGACCATTTTAACCGCCAAGGACGCCGAGAACCGCAAAGGAATTTGAATTCCCAAAACAAATCATCCCATTCTGATTTCTCTGCGTTCCTCTGCGACCTCTGCGGTTAAATTTTTTATCTTTTTCGGAAATAGAGCCCCAGACCCAACAAAGAGACGAGCAGGATTCCCGCCGTCCCCGTAATGAGCGTCCACTCTCTCACGGTTTTATTCGGAATAAACATGAACTTATGGATCAGACTGAAGAAGTCCGCCTCAAACTGACGCTTGTTGTCGGTGTGGCGGGTCACTCCCTCGGTCTTCGTCGAGACATAGAGCCTCGTTCCGAGATCATCCCCGACCTCCATCCGATATACGGGGAGGATTCGGAAGATCGCGATATATTCCCGATTAAACTTCGTCAGATAGTCCGTCTTCTTCACCGGCTTTCCGCCAAAAAATCGGGAGGCGATCTCCGCGGCATAAACCTCATCGAAATCGGGGAGAAATTCTCCGGTCCTCGCATCGACATAAGACGGAGTCTCCCGGCTCTCGCGCCAAAAGACGTAGACCGTCCGCTCCTGGATGATCCGGAGATTGACCCCGACGATCGGCTTCTCATCGGCGGGGAGCGATTTCGCCGCCTGATCCAACGGAAGGAGCTTCGACTCCAACGAGAGCGTTGATCCGTGGGGAACAGGTCTCGGAGGAGGTTCTTGATTGTGTGCCATCCAGACGTGGAGGAGTCCACTGACGGAGGCCATGACGGCAAAGATCACAAAGACCAAGCCGAGTTTCCGATGCCACCAACGAAAGGAAGTAAAATTCATAGGGATTCACCGCCAAGGAAAAGACAAATAACGCCAAGAAAAAACCACTCATCTGCACTGATTTTCGCTGATCAAAAACCGGAAACTCTTCTGGTTTTAAATCCGTGTCAATCCGCGTTCATCCGTGGTTCAAGTCTTAGCTCTTTGTTTTACTTTGTCCTCCCTTGGCGGTTCAATTCACGTTTTAGTATTTAAACTCCACGCCACCGTAGAACGACTGACCATCCCCAGGGAGGAATTGGGAAGTATTACTTCCAACGCTTCCAGGACGTGCATCGGCAATGACACCCGTCGAGGCCGCATAGGTCGTATCCAAAAGATTCTTTGCTTCAAAAAAGATCGAGAATCCTTTTTTGGTTTTATACCCGACTCGGGCATTTAAGAGTGCATACTCTTCCGCATAGAGAGTATTCGCCTCATCCACAGGAGCCTTGACGGGTACCCAGTCGACACTCGGTCCAATATAAAAGCCACAGGGATGTTCGTAGGTCAGCTCTGCACGATAAACGTGCTCCGGCATTCCGGGGAGACTGCTATTCCCGTAAACGGGATCGCTATCAAACTGGAATTGCTGCCAGAGATACGTTTGACGAATGGAGAGTGAATCCTTATCCGCCTTCTCCGTCGCTCCGGTTTCCCACAGTCCTTCCCAAAGCTTCGTCGTTAAACCGAGTTCAATTCCTTGGTGATGGGTCGCTGTCGCATTTGCGGTTCCGAGAGTCGTCCCTTGACCATTATTGACGGTCAAGTATTCGTCCTGTAACCATGCATAATAATACGTCGCATCCCATTCAAAGCGCCCTGCTTTACCACGGTTTCCGATTTCAATCGTATTCGCCTGCTGTTGATCCACGACACGAAACCCACTGAGTGCCGTATTTCCCAACTCTGAAAAGCTCGGAGGTTCGGTGGAATGTGAGACATTCGCAAATCCGACGATCTCCGAGGTGAAATCATACAGAACACCAAGTTTCGGATTCCAAGAAGTATAATTTCCGGAGATGGAACGATCCGTCGTCAGGTGCCCTTCAACGTCGCGAGTCGCCAAAATAAACTGGCTCCCTCCCACGATCGCAAACTTATCAGTGAGATAATGTTGATCCTCAATGAAAAGATCTAAATTCGATGAGGTCTGAGTCGTATCACTCGTAAGGAATCCTTTATTTCCACCACTTGTCGATGCATGAAAAATACCAGCGGTGCTTGTTCCAGCAGCCGTAGTACTATTTGAAAACTGCTTTGCACTTGCAATTCCATAACCGACATTCGATCCAATCGTGAACCTATTTTTTCGACCAAACAACTCCTTCGAATTTTCATAAACTAGACGAAGTCCAAGATCATTCGTCTCCTGATCGATCCAAGCCGAAATCGGGTGATCCAAATCCTTCCACGCCCAATAGACTGAGGCATCAAAGGACTGTTCGTTTACTTGATCTCTCCACGAAATCTTATCTGCGAGTCGTAATGCTTCATAATGACGGCGTTGATTTAAACCCAAGTTAGAACCTGTTGTACTATTGGTCCGTCCATTTGCCTGAGTCGGATCCTGATACATCTGATTCTTCGTCAAACTTCCGGGCAACTCACTACGTGAATTCACAGCCGCTAGGAAAAACCGGTTCTCCCACTCATTATTCAAACGCCAGCCGAGGTTTCCAATCACCTTTTGGGTGCTCTGATCCGCATGATCACGGAATCCATCCTGATTCCAATGGGTCAAGCTGACGTAATAATCCGCAGGCCCCACCACTTCTCCACTGCTCACCTGACCCCGCATCGTTCCGAAACTTCCGTATTCTGCACGCGCTTGGAAAAGGTCCGCTGTGTATCCGGTTTTCGAGGTGAAATCGATCGCTCCCCCCAAGGTCGATGACCCATACCGAAGGGCGTTCGCCCCGCGCCAGACGGAGACATAATCACTCGCCAGCGGTTCGATCCCCTGCATATCAAACGATCCGTCTGTGAGATTCACGGGAATCCCATCCTGAAGCACCGTGATTCCGCGCCCGTGGAAGGTCCGTTGAATCCCCGAACCCCGAATCGAAATCCGTGCCTCTTCCGCACCAAAGCGGGGTTGAACAAAAACACCGGGTGAATTCTGAAAAACATCTCTCCAAGTATTCACTCTCCCCTTCTTGAGATCTTCTCCGAGGATCAGGTTCGTTCCCCCAGCCACTTTATTGAGTTGCTGGGCGGCGGTCTCCGATGAGGGGACGGTTAATGAGGGATCTTTTTTGTCGGTGACGACAACGGTTCCGAGGGTCGGAGCCTCTTCTTTTTTTACTGTCGACGGATCCGCCGCATTCAGCCACACCAACCCCGCGATCAGACTCATCGCCATGAAATAACACTTCTTCATAAAAACTCCTTTGAATTGAAAAAATTAAAAACAGAAAACAAAAAACAGACTTGAACCGCCAACGAAAAGAAAAGGAAAACAAAGAGCTAAAACTTAAACCACGGATGAACACAGATGGAGACGAATTTCAAAACAAATGAATTTTTCGGTTTTGATCAGCGAAAATCAGTGCAGATCAGCGGTTTTTTCTCTTGGCGCGATTTGCCTTTAACTTGGCGGTTAAACCAAGCCTTAAACCAAAGGCGGAGGAGTCAGGGGGGCATCAGTACGGATCGAAAAAAAATAGACCGCGGATGAATACGCACTCCCCAATGAAATCGAGCAAAAAACCAAATGATTCCCAAAACTCAGGAGAATCTCCGATTGCTTCAGAAGTTTCACGAGATCGACCTTCACCGGATCTGCATTCTCTTTTTGAGTCCCCTTTTGGACATGCTTACACATGTCACAAGGGTGTTCACCATCAAAAGTCTTCTCCACCCCTTTCAGAAAACCAGCAGTTTTAGAGTACTCGACCGCCATTTTTGCCCAAGCGTACGACTGCAAAACGACCCAATGTCCTCCCATGATCTGGAAGACCGCCACAAAAGCGAGGATCGATGCCGTTTTACGAAACATAATGGTCCATTACCAAAAATCATTTTCAAAAGCAATCTATAATTAAACGAAGAAATATTCATCTCCTCAATTTCGATCATTTATTTTCGTGTCTTTCTCCTGTTCTCCGTTTAAAAGTTTTTCATGTTACGAGTCATTGCAGGGAGCGCAGGCGGAATCTTCCTTCAGGCAGCCAAGGGACCGGATGTCCGACCCACTCAAGATCGAGTCAAACAATCCCTCTTCTCCGCCCTCGGCGAACTTGTGATCGATGCTGAGATTTTAGATCTCTATGCCGGTACGGGGGCCCTCGGGATTGAGGCTTTGAGCCGTGGAGCCAAATCGGCTACTTTCGTAGAGCAAAATTCAAAATGTATTTCAGCAATTAAAGAGAATCTAAAGCGTTGTCACTTGGAGGGAACCCTCTCAGCTCAATCCGTTGAGAAATGGCTTCATCACAGTGAAGGAAAAAATTACGATCTCATCTTCTGTGATCCTCCCTATCATCAATTCAAGGAGCCCCTTCAAAATCACCCCCTTTGGACTCATGCCCCATCACTTTTAAAGCCCCAAGGATTTATTCTTTTCGAACATTTTTTCAAACATTCCCTCGATCTTCACTCCCCATTTGAGATCACCCAACAAAAACGCTACGGCGACACCACGATTAGTTGGGTCAGAGTTGAATGAGGACATCCAATGAGAGCCATCGATTTTGTGATCTCCCGATGAACGATATCGACAAACAACAATCTATCGTTTTGAAACCTTTAAATAAAGCTCCCTCTCAACCGATCGTCCCCATCTCGACTCGATTTATATTACTGCTTTAATCGTGACTTTAAGAGGATCAAAAAGGAGGGCAATAACACCAGACTCGTCAGAAGACAAAGCCCCACACTTAAAAACATCAAGAACCCAATATCATACATTCCCCGATAACGGCTAATCATAAGGGCCCCAAATCCGATCATCGTCGTCATCCCGGAAAGTAAAATCGATTTTCCCGTACTATTCGAAAAAAGATCGACTTTCCCTGTCTCTTGATAACGATCCACGACATAGATTCCAAAGGCCACTCCAATTCCAATCATCAACGGAAGGGTAACAATATTCGCAGGATTAAAGGGGATATGAAACAACCCCATGATTCCTAAGGTCCAAACAACCGCTAAAGCCAATGGAGCAACAGCGAAGAGGACTAAATGAATTCGCCGAAAGTGAATCGCCATTAAAACTAAAATCGAAGTAAAGGCCCATAGCGAGGCATCTAAATAACTCTTCCGAAGCACCTCAATATATTCATAATTTTGAACCGGTGTTCCTGTTGCCTTGACATCCACCGATCTTAAATCATTCACAAATAAAACGTTCGCCTCTCGATTCCACACATTTCCCTTCGGATAAACTTCCATCGCTAACTTTCCATGGGGAGAAACAAATCTCCTCTGCAGCTCGATCGGCAAATCGGTCACCTCAATCCCTCGATCCGTCGCATGTCCCTTCAACCAAGCGAGCCCTTTTTGCATCGATCCAAAGACCTCCACTTGGTAACGATTCAATCGACGCCCCACCTCCTCTTGCGACATCCCCTCTAAAATTCGCAAACTCCGTTCCAACGGTGGAATTAATTTTCCGAAAATTTCAACCGCCTCTTTCGCCTGTGAAGAGATTAAAGTATATTTCTTCGCCTGCTGTTCCCCCTCTTTACATTTAGCTAAAAACTCCTTCAACTCCCGTCGAGCACGACTGACATCCACTTGCTTACGGACATCGGTCTCTAGTTTAACCGTCTGTAACTTTCCGACAATCGACCGGATAATCTTCAACTTCTCCTCCTGATTTTCCGG
>CAMCYL010000076.1 GCA_945883905.1 Akkermansia muciniphila
CAGCGTCCTTCATTGTGGGTTTTTAATCGAGATTTAAGATCTGTGGTAAATCCAGTATATTTTTGATCTGAATTACAAATGGACTGAATTTGATAAACATAATACATAAGAAAAAAAGCCCTCCTTCGCCTGAGCTTCGGCGGGCAGCCTTCGTAAGTCTCCGTCTGTCTGCGGCGCAGCCAGCCGTAGCCTTGGCGAAGGCTGGAGGCGGCGGGGGTCGAACCCGCGTCCTGAGAGGAAACTTAATGGATGAACTACAAGTTTAGGAATATTTGGTTTTAAACAAAAAGGAGCGATATCCCGCGCTCTTCTCATCGAGCCACCACATTGATTCGTTCGATCAGGTCGGTCGCTCACCTGATCGAGCACTCTGCTAATAACGGAACTATCCCTTAGCAGAGGTCAGGGGAGTTCCGTCGCAAGCACTTTAGGCTGCGAGGGCTAATTCATTATTAGCATTTATAGTTTGAGTTGGTTTTTTAACGAGGCCCCCCACTCTAGCCCTCGACTTGCCATCACACCTTATTTCGCTTCAGTCGAAACCAATGCGCCCCCGTGAAGAATTTAAGATAGTTCACATTCTCACGAAGGTCAAATGGCGATTTTGACTTCTTAGAAATGGAAATTATTGATTCTCGGGGGGGGTCAAGAAATAGATGGGGGTAAGCGGTAAAAGTGCCTTATCTTCAATTTGCTCATCCTCGGACGTGGTTTATACTCTTCTTGAATTCCAATATTCAAATCGTTGCTATTTTGTCCTGCACGCCAATTTTGATAACCCTCATGAATTGATCTTGCAAGTCCCTCAACTCCTCGAGTGAGGGCATTTTCTCCAACAATTTTTGAAACTTCACTGCCCCTCATTGTTCCCCCATTTTTCTGAATGATTTTGAGGGCTTCGTAGATTACAGTTTCTGATAAAATTGCCATAATTCGCCTAATTTGATTGTTTAATCTTCTCAGTGATCATTTTGATTTATGAGAAGAGATTCTTTTGCGCGTGCCAATCATCGGGAGTCCAAAGCGGGCATTTTCTTTGACAACTTCTTGATAGGCGATGTTGAGCGCCTTTTGAACACGCAAGGCAGAGGATTCATTTTTACGAAGTGACTTGTTTTTGGATGAGATCATAAGTTTTTTGGTTGAGGATATCCCATTGGTTCTGTTTAAAATGGGCAATGAGAATCGGTTTTGCTTCGGCATCGCAGAGCAATGCTTCATCGACAAGGGGAAGATAAAATCGAAAAAAATGTTTTAAACTTGAATTGAATCTTCTTCGAATATCTTTTTCGGGAACGGCATGACCTCCTTTTTTAATGCGCTGTTTGACTCTTTTAATAGCAATATCGACTTTAGGAATCCACAAGTAGATAATTCGTACTTGATAACCTTGTTGTTTGAGGTTTTTGATTCGATGAAGATAGCTCATGCCGCTCAAGGTGCTTTCTACGGTGAAACTTTTTCCTGATATTGCGAGCTCATCCCATCTTTCAAGGAGGAGTCGTCCTGCTCGAAGAGAATAAGAGGAGGGGTTAAAGGGGGATAGTCCAGCGGCGAGAAGATCGGCATTGAGAAATTCTGTGTTTTTTGGCTGATTTAAAAAAAATTTAGCAAAAGAACTTTTACCCGCTCCGTTGGGTCCGGCGATAATTTGTAGATAAGGAGCCATGGTTTTTCCATTCGATTTCAATTTGGCGAGTTCCTTCGAGATCAGTTTTTCCGGTTTTTTGGAGAGCGTTGTTCTCTCAAAGAGCATCGATTGAATTTTCTCTTCAAGGGCTCGTGTGCTCCATTTTTCGATCTTGCACATTTCAGCGTAAAAATCCCTTTTCAGGGGGTCCTCGATCCGAATCAAGTGAAGAATGTGGGTCCAGCCCAATTGTGCCATCAGTGATGACACAATCTTGGGATTCGGAAAAACCTCCGAAAATTGAATCATGCGAAATAGGTTTCTTGACCCGAACCCCTTTCCGAATTCAAGGGTCAAACTCTTCGCAAGAGAGGCCACAACCTCTTCACCATAATTCGCTCGTTTATTTTGAAGAATTTCTTTTTGGACACGATTGCCAATATTCCAATAGAGCAACGTCAAAGTGGCATTGACCGTTACCCCAACGCTTTGACGGGAGGAGAGGATCAAATCACGAATCTCACCTAAAAGGGGTTTTGAAATAGAAATCGACTTCTTCATAAACGATCTACCTTCAGCTCATAGGGAAGCTGTTTGAAAATGATCCCCTCTTTTTCTTAATCCGGGTAACTCGCCTCTCTAAGCGACTTAATACGGCAGAGGGAACTTCGCCGTCATCTGATGGACCTTTGTCTTGATCGCCGCCAAGCGAACCGCATCAGAACGATGGGTGATCGCTTCATGAATAAAATCGGCGATTTGAATCATCTCCGTCTCTTTCATTCCACGACTCGTCATTGCAGGGGTTCCCAAACGAATTCCACCGGATTTAAAAGGGGATTGGGTATCGAACGGGATCGAGTTTTTATTGCAAGTGATGCCCGCTTGATCGAGGGTCTCTTGAACCTCTTTACCGTTCAGTCCTTGAGGTTGGACATCGACGAGCATTAAATGATTCTCGGTGGTTCCTGAGACAATTCGATAACCGTTCTTTTTCATTGCGTCACAGAGCGCTTTTGCATTGAGAACGACCTGTTTTTGATAAGTTTTAAAGGCGGGCTTAAGGGCCTCTCCTAAACAGACCGCCTTTCCGGCGATCACATGCTCCAGGGGTCCCCCTTGAATTCCAGGGAAGGTTTGGGAGTCGAGCTCTTTTCCGTATTTCTCCTTTGCCATGATCAAACCACCCCGTGGGCCACGAAGTGTTTTATGGGTTGTCGTCGTCACAAAGTCAGCATAGGGAATCGGGGAGGGGTGAACTCCTGCCGCAACGAGTCCCGCAATATGAGCCATATCGACCATGAGCATGGCGCCAACGGCATCGGCGATTTCACGCATTTTCTTGAAATCGATCACGCGAGGATAAGCAGAGGCACCGGCGGTAATTAAGCGGGGCTTATGTTGAATTGCCATCTCATGGAGCTGTTGATAATCGATCGTCTCGGTCTCCTTACTCACTCCATAGTGGACGACATTGTAAAATCGTCCGGAAAAATTCATTTTATGACCATGGGTCAAATGTCCTCCGTGGGAAAGATCCATCGTTAAAATAGTGTCGCCGGGTTTGAGGAAGGCGAAATAAACCGCCATGTTCGCTCCAGATCCAGAGTGCGGTTGAACGTTGACGTATTCAGCCCCAAAGAGCTCTTTGGCTCGATCAATCGCTAACTGTTCAATTTGATCGACATACTCACAGCCTCCATACCAACGTCGTCCAGGATACCCTTCGGCATATTTATTCGTGAGGCAAGAGCCTTGAGCCTCCATGACCGCGCGACTGGTGAAGTTTTCGGAGGCAATCAATTCGATATTTTCGAATTGTCGCTTTCCCTCCTGTTGAATCAGATTGAAGATCAGCGAATCGGTCTGTTGAAGTGAAGGGGAGGTTGAAGAATGAGTTGAATCGCAGGATTGAGCAAGGGAATCCATTTTTTCGATACGACGATTATGACGTCCTCCCTCAAAAGTGGCCTTCGTCCAAGCCTCAAGAATCTCAGCGACTTTTTTCGGTTTAACATCGTTCGCCGCAAGACAAAGGACATTGGCGTTATTATGTTGGCGAGTGACAGACGCGGTTTCAGGATTGGAAACAAGAGCGGCATGGATTCCTTGAATTTTATTGGCGGCCATGCTCATTCCGATTCCTGATTTACAGAGGAGGACTCCAAACTCAGCCGTTCCCGAAAGAACCGCATTTGCGACAGGAGCGACAAAATCAGGGTAATCGACGGATTCGGAGCTATTTGTACCCATATCCTCGACGGAGTAGTCTTTGGAAAGGAGCCACTCTTTAACCGATTTTTTAAGTTCAAATCCGCCGTGATCCGCTCCGAGATAGACTTTTTTTTGTTTCATAGAATTTTTTTCGTTTGAGTTACGGTTAATCCATTCAAGGAGTTTGGGCATTGAGAGAGAGAGTTGCTCTCTTGTGGTCCGATAAACCTCACGGGTTTGACCGATTGGATCGTAGACTTCGCGAAGTTCTAAAGGGAGATTTTCCTCAAAGTGACGAATTAAAAAGGTCTTTTCCGCAGCTTCGGGAAACATCATGAGGATATGATCGAGATGACTGTAGGTCATGACAAAGATTCCATCCGATTCCTCAACCAGTTTTTCAGTAAGGGGCTGACTTTGATGTCGAGTAATATCGAGTCCAATCTCTTTCATCACATCGACCGAGTAAGTACTTGCCGCTTGTCCGTGGGGGGCCGCTAAACCGGCGGAGGCCACAACAATGTTTGGATTGTTCTTTGTGATGAGATCTCTGAAAAGACCCTCTGCCATAGGACTACGACAGATATTTCCCGTACAAATAAAGAGCACCTTTTTCATAGCAATTCGATGAATCGAATTGAGCGGGAATTCTAAAAATGACCAGCTTGTTTTTAAGAAATTATTGTTGAGAGGAGAAAAAATCTTCCAAGGAGGTCTTTTTGACACGAGGCTTCGATTTGGAGTTCGATTTACTTTCTTTCATCGATTTCGCTGAAGGACGATAATCTTTTTCCATGGCCTGATAATGTTTAAGCTCCCCTTGAACCTCTTTCAATTCGAGATCTAATCGGTTTTTGGTCTTTGCGTGAAATGTTTTAAGGGTTTCTTTGGCTGTTTGCGCCTTGCTATATTCCCATGCATTCCCTTTTTCGAGCGATTTCATCTGACTTTCCAGTTTGAAGATCTGCTTTTCAAAAACGATATTGACCTTAAAAACCGTTGAGAGGTGAGGGTGATCCGAGTGAACGCTTTCATGGGCCTCAACAATGAGAGAGACGCGATTGAGTTCATCTAAGTTACAGGTTTGATACGCAAATTGAGCCTCGAACCAGAGATCATCCCAATGCGGATGGGAGACGGTGCGCATATCGGGGTGGAGTTTACGTGCTAGATAGCGGTAGGTCTCTTTAAGAGAGCGTTTTTGATTATGGGAACCAATTTTAGGAGACCGTTGAGGGCGAAACCCAAATGTTTTCTCAAAAGAATCACGAAAACTGTTCTCTTCCGGATCCTCACAATCCGGCTCCTCTTTTTTATCCTCTACGGTTTCCGCTTTTTCAAGAACTCGTTTATAGGCCTCTTCAAGAGAGATCCCATAGCGTAAAGCGATTAGTTCAGCCTCAGTAAAACGACTTTGAAGCTCAGAGGATTGCGCTTTAATAAGTTGAATTTGAGTCACAATCTTAGAGAAATTTGCCTTCATCCATGATTCGTAGGCCGGTTCATCTTGAAGCTCAAAAAGCTCGATTTTACTCTTGAGAGAATGAATTTGATCGATGTAGGACTGGTATCGCTCGATTAAGATCTTTTTAATCGGAGGATTTTCGACATGAATTAAATTCTTGCATGTGATAGAGTTAGATAAGTTATTACGTGATGATGCAAGTCGTTTTCGCATTGTCTGAATATATTAGCACCCTTTTTTTTAATTTCTAGTTAAAATGTTTAATTCATAAAACATCCCTACTAGAAAATATGCTCCTTGAATGCCTTTAAAGGAATGGGGTAAGAATAAAACGCTGACGATTTCTTTTTCAGACGTTCCTGAGCTCACTTATTTAACTGTCGTTTTAAGACCTTTATGGATTATTCCGACTTTTCTTCTGGGCATAGTTTTTGCGACTTCATCGGGCTTGAAATCGATCAGGGGTTGAGTTAGAATAGGAATATGAGAACGGTGTACCTCGCTGAAAGCGATAACTACCTTTTAGAATCCCATCGATTAATGGCAGAACGTATTCTTGCTAATCCTGAACTTTTGAGTTTTCCAAAAAAACAGATCGAAAAATGGCTTTCAAACAATCCCTCATGGAGTTCACGACTTGCGATAGAAGAATGGAAAGATTTAATCGAACCAGATAATCTGGATGACTTAATTCACGCCATGACTCGGGATGATGACGAAGGTCAAAGGCTTCGCTCCAGTTCCCCTTTTGGTTTAGGAATTCTTTCTCGTCAAGAAATTGACTCTCTTTTTGAAGAGGCTTATGCATCGATCCCAAGTTGAGCATTTGGTTCGGGAGATTTCGAAGTTTACGGGCGATAAGGAGTTTTTGATTGTCGGAAGTCAATCGATTCACGGGATGATGGACTACCCCCCTGATGTTTTTAAAAATTCGATTGAATGTGATTTTTTGAAAGATGATTCGCAATGGATTGAAAAGGTTCGTAAAGAGTTCGGTCTCCAAAGTGAGTTTTGGAAAAAAAATGAATACCATGCTGATCCGATTGGTTTGCATGTTGTTAAGATGCCTCCAGGTTGGAAAGAACGACTGATGACTTATATGATCGATGACATCATTTGTAAGGTTCCTCAGCTTTTAGATCTTGCCGCTTGTAAACTGATGGCGGGTCGAGAGAAAGACCTGATTTATGTGGGTGAACTTGTTTCGTGGGGCTTTGTCAAAAAAGAGGAATTGGTGGATCGGGTTAAAACAATGGGACTGCATGACGATCCGAATGTTCATATGAAACTTGAACTCTTTGACAATTTTCGAAATCAAAAAGCTCGAGTTCAACAAAAAGAGCGACATAGACGCCCCTAGGGTCAACCTTATTAATTACAGAACTAATATTGTACGAAGTAATTAGAGTTAATTCCGATTGAAGAAGAGGTGCTTCTAAAAGGGAGAATAGTGATCGGCGACTTGCCAAGAGTTCAATCGAGGCTATTGATTTCAGAGTGAAATCAATTAAAGAGAATAAATCCCTCAAATTTGAGGAGGCGATCGAGCAGCTTGAGACGACGGTGGAGCAGATGGAGAACGATCAACTCCCGTTAGACCAACTCATTCTTCGGTATGAAGAGGGAATGAAACTAGTTCAGTTTTGCCAAGAGAAGCTTTCGGAGGCAGAACAAAAAATTGAGATCCTCACTCAAACTCAAAAATCAGAATCAAAATTAAAACCGATCATTGATGGAGATCTTGAGCTTCAGTAAGGGATTAATGTGAGTTTTGATATTATTCAATTTCGAAAAAATTATCCCGAAACATGGCGTTTGATTCTTTTTCTCGGTTCGATTCAGTGGGCCGGGATTCTACTGACAACGATTGCAGTGGCCTGTGCCGTCGCAACGGTGATGGAATCAAAAGTGAGTACCGACCTCGCCAGACGCTACATCTATCATGCCCCTTGGTTCCATGTTTGGCTAATCTGTCTTTGTATTAATCTCTTTTGTGTCACCCTCACCCGTCTTCCCTGGAAACGAAAACATTATGGATTCGTCATCACTCATTTTGGGATTATTACGCTTTTATTCGGAGCGATGATCGGAAGTTGGTTCGGATTTGAGGCCTTCGCAAATCTTAAAAAGGGGGAGGAACCCCTTTATCGACTCACTCAAAACGAATCGGTCATGATCGTTCAAAGTCCTAAAGATCATTTTTTTTATAGCATTCCCCTCCCCGTTGAAACCTTAAAGCTTTCGGAGAAAAAACCGAAAATCTTTACGATTCCCGATTCCAACTATTATCTCAGTGTGGATGCTCACTCCCCTCAACTTGCGCGTGTACCGGAACTGATTCCCTCGACTGAATCGGCCTCCAGTGATGGAGCGATCATCGAGTTTTCAAGCGAGCTTGCGGGTCAGAAAATCTCTTTTCCTTTTACTCATGCCACCGCTGAACCACAAATTTCAGATTTCTTTCAAATGGCACGAGTCGTTTGGGTGAATGAAATTGCGAGCTTTGAAAAAAAGATCAATCAATGGAGCGAAACTCAAATGGTCTTTGAAAAAGTGGAACCGATTATTTCGAACAGTTCTGGACTTTTCAGTGGCTACCGCTTTCAAGTTCAAACCAATGATAAAAAGGAGATCACTCTCTTCGTTGAAATGCCGAATGGAAAAAAAGAGACCTTTCCAATCTCAAAGAAATTCCCACAAATATTGAATCTAGGCTCTGCCGTGACTCAAGCCACAGTGAACGGATATTGGGCTGATTTTGAGATGAAAGAAGGGAAACCATCAACAAAAAGTTCCAATCCGGATAATCCCGCTTTGTTGATTCGATTAGAGGGTAAACAGTCGATTGATCCGCGACCTCATCTCCTGATTGCCCCACTTGATCCTGAGCATCTGGCCTTTTCTTTAATACGGAACGGAAAATCTTATGCCAATGGAAAGTTAAAAAATGGAGTACCTGTTTCAACCGGTTGGGGACCTTGGACCGTCGTTGTAAAATCGATTCAACCGCACGCTTTATTGCAATATCGAATCGAACCACAAGCACTCCCCTCCCCCGATTTAATTCCTGGAGTTCGAGTTCAATTGCTCGATCCAGAGAAACGACCACTGAGCGATAAAAAATGGATTTTTTCAGGAGAGACCGAGACCATGGCAATCTCCTCGACGCAAGTGATTCAAATGGCCTTTGGCCTCAAAACACGTCCGATCGATTTTGGAGTTCAGCTCAATCACTTTGAGGTTCCTCGCGATGAAGGCAGCGATACCCCCGCTGGATTTATAAGCACGCTTTGGTTTTACAACTCCGATCATCGTGTCATGCGGGAAGATCATGCGGAGATGAACTATCCGGCCACTTATCCAGGAGGTTTTTGGAGATCGGTCATCGGGCTCAATTACAAATTTTCTCAAGCCTCTTGGAATCCGGAGAATTTAGAGGAATCGACATTACAAGTGCTTTATGATCCGGGATGGCCCTTAAAATGGATCGGTTCCTTGATGATCTCTTTTGGGATTATTATCATGTTTTACTTTAAAGACCCTCACAAAAAACAGAATCAAGAAACCCAATCCCTATGAAAAAAAATCCCCTCTATCTCTTTCTTTTGACCCTCCTCTGCGTTCCACTTTTCGGATGGAATTCTCCGGATTTGTGGCAAGTGGCGATTCAAGAGCAAGGGCGAAAGAAACCGTTAACAACCATGACTCAAGAGTCCTTAATGACCTTGAGTGGACGCTCTACTTTTACGAGACCTTCGGATGCGAGAAAGTTCTCCGCTCAAGAGGTGATTTTAGGGATCTGGTTTAATCCTGAGCCGTGGAAGAAAGAGCCGTTGATTCTTGTGAATTATCGGCCTTTGGTTGAAGCCCTTGGACTCGATCAGAAAAATTCACGCTTTGCATACGAGGAACTCCAGATCAATTCCGTTTATCTGATGAAACTAAAGGAGGTTCGTGAGATCAGAATGAGGAAGTCAAATCCTCAGCTGGATCGAATGCAAAAGGAGATCGAATCGCTTTCAACAAAGCTTTCCCTCTTTCAAAATCTTTCCCTTGGAAGGACCTTCGAAATCGTTCCGCATCCGAACGAAAAGGGAGGTCATTGGAGTACTCTTGAGCGAACCGAGGAGTTGTATGGGAATACGATTTCTCAGAAATTAGCCGCAAATTATGAAGGATTGAGGATCGCCTATCTCGATAATCAACAGGAACAGTTTCACAAATTAGTTCTCGAATTCGCTCAAGAGCTTCGCTCGTTGAGTCCCGAGGTCTATCCGACGATTTCGATTCTTGAAAAAGAGTATCGTTACTCCGAGCTCCATCCTTTTCGCAAAGCCTGGATTTTTTATGCCATCGCTCTTTTTATTCTTTTGATCACCGTCCGTTGGCAAGAATCCCTTGGATATCGGCTGGCATGGGGACTGATCCTTTGCGGATTTGGATTTCAAATCTACGGATTTGTGATCAGAACCTTAATTTCCGGACGTCCTCCCGTGACCAATATGTATGAAACCATTATTTGGTGTGCTTTTGGAGTCGTTCTTTTTGCCCTCATTTTAGAGGCGATCTATCGAAAACGACAGTTTCTACTTGCCGCTTGTCCAGTGGCGGTGATCTCTTTAATTTTAGCGGATACTCAATCCTCGATCTTTAGTAGTGCAATTCATCCCCTTGTCCCTGTGCTGCGAAATAATTTCTGGCTGACGGTCCATGTCTTAACGATCACCTTGAGCTATGCCGCCTTTGCTTTATCCCTAGCGATCTCGCATATGGCCTTTTGGCAAGTCACCTTTCGAAATCAAAAATCAGAAAGTAACCTTCTCTTCTTTTATAACTATCGAGCCCTTCAAATTGGGGTTTTATTGATTGCGATCGGAACCCTTTTAGGCGCTGTTTGGGCGAACTATTCATGGGGTCGTTTTTGGGATTGGGATCCCAAGGAGACGTGGGCTCTGATTGCCTTTCTTTCTTACTTAATCCTTTTGCACGGCAAGCTCGCAGGATGGTGGAGTGATCTCGGAGTAGCTGTCGGATCGATCATCGCCTTTCAATGCGTCCTCATGGCCTGGTATGGAGTGAATTTCGTTCTCGGAGTGGGACTTCATAGCTACGGCTTTGGGGTGGGAGGATTTCAGTATGTGCTAGGGTATGTCGCTTTAGAGATCGTTTTTATAGCAACAGGACTCATGAAGCATCGATTCGTAAAATCTCATTCTTCGTAGTTCCGAAATCGTTCCAGACGAAAATATTCAGACTAAATTGGCCACGATGCCCAAGATCTACTCTTTCAGATAAACTCTACTTGGGCGGAACGGTTGGGGAAGCTTCCTCTTTATTTGATTCGAGGATCAAGATCTCTTTTAAATGAAAGGATTCGATTTTCTTCTGAAGTTCTAGCGTTTTTATCTCTTGTTCTTTGAGACTGTTTTTTAACTCTTGAATCATTATCGCAGGGATCTTCTCTTGATTAACTTCTCCCTTAAATCGTTCGATGCTATCGGTAAATTCTTTTTGAGATTTATTTTGCAAAGAGGTGAGTTCAAGAATCTTTTTTTCAACTCCTGCAATTCGTTGATGAGAGATAAAAAAAATCACACCACACAAAATAAATCCAACGACAGAAAGAAAAGGAAACCAAATTCGATGAAGATCGCCAAAGGACTCCTTTGAATCAAGGGTCTCGAAGGAATGAGGACGGAGTGATCGGGTGACCGGGACGGGATGATCCAGTGATTTCGAATTAATTCGAATGCGACCGGTTGCCTGATTGATCTCCTCAGGATGGACACGAAGCTTTTCAATCTGAATAGGATCCATTTCTGAACTCTAAGTATTTTTGATTAAATTGCAATTATTGATCTAAAAGGGAAAGGAATCAAATAATAATCTTTGACCAAAATTTTGTATTAGGAATTCTCTAAGGAAGGCACGGAAGCATGAATAGGAATGGGAGTTTTAACCGCCAAGGTCGCGGAGTCACGCAATGGATCAAGAGATTTCATATCCGTCCAAAATAACTCTGGATTTGAGAGGTTGATTAGAGGAGGGAGATTGAAATCCTAAAGCAGTTTTCTCGCACAACGCCGCGACGCCGCAACGTCAGAGAGGGAGAGGATCGTGAGCTCTTTCCTTTCGGCGCCTCCTTTGTCGGCTGCCGCCTAAAGAGAATCTCTCCCGTTTCTTTGAAAAAAGGATTTTCAAAAAACGATCAAGTTTCTCTGGAGGGGATCGGTTTCACCTCTCCTCGGAAAGAGCTCACGATCCTCTCAATGGTAAATTCTCGGATTATTTTTATATGAAGGGGGGAAAGTT
>CAMCYL010000077.1 GCA_945883905.1 Akkermansia muciniphila
GATCGTCTTCTGCTCCCTAGCCGCCTCCAACGCCACTTTTGCCTTAAACTCCGCCGTAAATCGACGCCGCTTAACTCCTTCTTTTATCGCCATGCTAACCTCCATTTTTACATATTAGCAGGTGTTCTCAATTTAGGGGAGCACTTCAAACCGACGATATCGTCGCTACAGACCGGTCGGCGAAGCTTGATCACAAGTTCGTCAATAAGTTCAATGACGCGACGGGATTCGGAATAAGCACTCATCGATCCATCCCCTCCGCCACTTTGGAAACGGTCTCGACCGTTGGATAGGGGGCGTTTGGAAACTCTGCTTTGTGAAGGGCAAAGAAATAGGAGAGCCGTCGGAAATTTCCACTTCGAGTCAGTGAAAATATCTCACGAAGAGCCTTACTTGCAGATTTATCAGTCTCCAAGACGGAGGGATCAGCAAATAATCCCCATGCCTTTAAGACAGCGGCCATTTCTCCCAGAGTGAGCGCCGGGATAGGAAGACTTTTCATGATCCGGCTTGTGGCGGCTGGAATTTGATCGAACAGGTGAGAAGGATCACATGAGCAAGCCATCAGAATCGCCAACGGATACTTCTCCGTTAATGCGTACTCACGGAGTGATAGAAGCGCCTCGATAGAGCCACCCTTTTTCGAGATGTACCCACACTCGTCGATTAAAAGCAAATGAATCGACTGCCTTCTGATCTCATGAAAGGTTGCTCGCAAGACATAAGAATTACTTGAAACTCCCAACATTCGTTTTGAAGAGATGCCCACGTAAAGATCCTTAACTAAGCCCGCACCGGAACTGTTCTTATTTTGTACGACACAGGAATGGAAATAGGAAATCCCAAGTCCCAATCCCATTTGATCATAGCGACCCTCCGCAATGGAGCGCATGATGTGGGTTTTACCCGTACCACAGCCTCCATGGATCACTCCTATTCCAGAAGTGAGACATAGACCACGAACCAGCTTTTCAACCGCCTCAAGAGCCGGAGTTACTACTGAAACATCATTCGACATAAATTACTCCTCAACTTTCAAGTTAGGGATTACGATTGGGTCTAAAGACTCTTCCGAATCTCTATTAAACACATTCAAATCAGAAACTTCGCCGATCGGATCTGTGCTTTCACTAGGACGATGAATACCGGATCGAATCGTCTCGGGTGTCACCAATCTTATTTGATCCACCACAGGAAGAGGAACAACCCTCTTTCCCATCTCCCGGATAGTCTTTGCCAAATCCTGCATTCCTTGTGAGCGAGATAATCGTTCTTGAGAAATCTGGTTCGCCAAATCAATGTCATCTTCAACGGCTTTCAATTCACCAAGATAGATATTCTTCTTCGAGAACGCTTCGACGCTTGAGGCAACGCCAAAGATCGGCTTACGAATGATAATTTCCTCTCCAACGTACCCGACCAGATCGGGACTATTGTAGTGACGACCCCACAGTCCAACCCCATCCCTTGCCACCATGACTTGTTGTCGTAAACAAAAGGCTTTTGCGATCGACTCTTCATCGAGGCTCAAACCCCTGATATTCCCATCTTCAATCGATGCCATCCACTTCTCAAAGGGAGTACAACCAATCTCTGAGTGTACAGAGTGATTATAAGCGTGGATGTATGACCAAATAATGGAATCAAGGAGGTTGAAGGGGATCGAACCTTTTTTCGCTAAAGAAAGAGCCTTGTATTTCTGGGAATAACCGACAAGTCCACTCCATAAACTTTGCTTAAAACCCTTAAACGCTCTCTCGATCTTTCCTCCGAAGCTCGGACAGTAATTAGGTCCCACAACCGAGACCGTCAATCGTTCAGTCACATCAAGCCAATCGGTGGAGGTAAAAATTGAGCCATTATCCGTTGAGACAACCTCCGGGATTCCCCAAAAGGGGGCACGAGTGTCATTTTTGGGATGGAGGCAAAAATGGAGCGCCTTTAAGACATCCTCACTTGTTGGGGAGTTTCTAAAAACCTTGAATCCCATGAGGGCGCGTGAGGCGGCATCGATCGCTAGGAAAAGGAAAGGTTTAAACAACTCGCCGGTGGTGAGATCAAGCATGTAAACGGGAATTTCAGAGACATCGAGCACCCAGAGTCCATTACAGGACTCCTCAGTCTTTCTTTTGACGGCACCAAATTTCTCAAAGACCGCTCGGCTACCCTCAACGAGCTGACATTTTAATTCGGGTGAAACCGACTTAATCGCTCGTTGCAACTGCTTATAGCCAATCGGCGCCCATGAATTAGCTTCAGCAATACGCGAGTACGCCTCCCAGCAATTCTTGATGGTAGACCTTGGATGTTCAGAGATATAGCAAAGCGCAAAGGACAGAGCATTCCTATCAATCCGAGATTTTGACTCTGTCTTAGGCATCTTCCGCTTATCAACAAAGACAGATGCAGACTTATTCTTGTCGTAAATTCTATTCATGCGACACAAAGTCGAAATAGAGACTCCGCCGTGAGTTCCTACAAATTCCCGCAAAGTACACCCAGTCTCTTCTCTGGATTTACGAAACTCCAAAACAAGAGACCTCAAAGAAATCACACGTTCTAGCTGACTTTCAGGGATCAATTCGTTTGCTGTCATAATCAAAGATAAGCAACAGGAAACCTATCGAAGCTTGTGAGTTTATCACGAATGCGTTCAATGTGTTTCTCTACCTCCGAGGACTCCAGTTGATACGCCTTAACAAATCCGCGTATCCCCCGAATTGCCCAATCCACCACAAAATCGACATCTTTTCTTTGCACGGAATAGGTCTGACTTTTTTCATCATACTCAAAATCATCTAGGCAGCATGCGATGATAAACTGGGATGAGATCGAATCAGGATCCAAGAAATAGAATAAGAACGGGGTTCGGTGCAACAAATGCCCAATATAATCTTTGAGGATTTTATTTTTGATGGCTCCCTGAAACGATTCAATTCCATTAATGGCGAGGAAGGACAATTGAATCTTCCCCAAGAGGAGGCGAATATTAGAAGCACCCAAGTAGTCGAGTCTCCAAAAATGCTGAGAATGTATATGAGGCATTCTGCGACGGAGCGAATGAAAGTAATCCAGGTTAAGAGAAATAGGCGTCATCGCCGGTTCGAGAGCCAGCGTTAAGTACCAGTGGGTCATTTTATAGTGCCTCGGACTCAAGAAAGCTCCCCGCATCAGATTTTCCTTCTTTTCTCCGAGGTAATAATCGCGCATGTCCGCATTCATTCGCTTACGGGCGTAAAATTTTTCAACCTCCGCAATATGATGATTAATAAAACCAATCACCTCTTTGCGAGAAATCCGATCAGAAGTAACCGAAGGAAGGCACGCAGAAATCATGACCCTGGTCATGACGGACTCAGAGGAAAGAATCCCTAAGAGATAGGGCATTTTCTCAAATAACCTTCGGCAATACGCCTGAAATCGAGGAGATCTTTGCAAATCACCGTAATCTTCAATCCCTGACTCCCGGAAGTGAAACTCAAAACATTCTCCTAATACCTCTAAGGGATTTCTAGAAAAACCGGAGAATACCGAAAAGAGTTCGATTGAATTTTCAGGATCATCATTAAGATCCACATGAAGTGTGAAAAGGGGGTAATTTTTTGCTAATTTTCGCATCTTTGTTCCTTTAAAACAAAGATAGACTTCAGTCGCTAAGACAACTTAAACTCGGGTTGATATTCTCCATTTTTAAAGTTCTGATTGTATTTTGAAAGTTCATCGAATTTTGAAATGAGTTCGCTGATATTGAATTGCTTTTCAAGAGGGCTTCCTTCTTTCATAAATTCGACGTAACAATTAATCATACTAACGAGTCCGCCGCTCCAAGTGATAATCTGCTCCGAAAGAATAAGGGACTTCGGATCGTTATTTTGAATATTTTCCGAGAGTTCTAAAAATCGATCGTCACTGCTCAATAAAAACCCTCCTAATTTTTTTGGCAAAGAAAATAGTTCCGATCTCTGAAAAAAGGGCATAGGGATACGCTCAGCAGGCGTAGGTGGTTTTTGGGAGTTTGTTCCTGCCATAATAAACGCTATTTTTCTAAGTGCGTCATTCGATTTTAAAATTGAACAACATTCGTGAACTACCTGTAAGTTGTCATGAGGGATGACATCCGCATAATCTAGAATGACAATATCGAGCGATGATGCTCCAATTTTTTCTTTCATGCTTTCAAAAAGAAAAACCGAATTTGCTGAAATGGCTTCAGAGGAGTCGAGTGACCTCAATATCACTTGCATCAAGTGAACACTGGTAACAGGATGAGAAATGGGGATGGTTTTATGTCGTATTTGATCTCTTTCCTGCAAAATATCCATTGCGAGTTTTAGTCCGATAGTTTTTCCACTTCCCAAAGGACCTACAACGATTCCAACTGCATTTGAATTGACCAAAATGAGGGTTAATTTTACTAGGGAATCAACAAAGTCGGTCGTCACATACTCTTTCATAGTTTTCTCCTTGGTTTTTTATTTACTTTTTCTTCTTCTTTTTCTTTTTTGGTTAAGGTTGATTTGAAAGTTTTTATTTTTCCTTGAATTGGTACGGGCGACTCAAAAATCGAACACAAATTTTGGTTACATTGGGATTTTTTCCACATGAACGACATTGAGGTGCTACGGCTATCGGTCTCCCGGAGATCGTCCCGAAGCAAAGTAACGATGTTGCCAGCGTTCAGGGCGCTCAGGGTTGGCGGATATAACTCTTTATGTTGCCACTCTGGAGCGGCCTTGAATGTGACTTTAGAACCAGGAGCGCAATGTCCCTGAGCGATTTTGTAGGGGACTTGGTTTAAGGCACGGACGTAGTTATTGGTGAAGATCACAGACTTTTCTACTTGGATAGCTTGATGAATCTCTTCTTCTGAACGATCGCTTTGGTAGTTTCGAGATTCCGTGAGGAAATATTCTAAGGGGGATCGGCCACCGAGATGGTGATTCTTTTTCATCGAAAATTCATTGAAATATCGACTGATTGCCTCGGCTAGGATCTCAATGGGATAAGCGTTTCCTTCAAGAGCACTTAGTACTTTGGCGTAGGCCTGCCTTACCTCTATGTAATTTCGTTCGACCTGAGTTAAATCGTTTTGATTGAGCATCTCTTCGATTTCATTTAATTTTTCTTTATTAAGTACAAACTGGCTTTTGAAAATTCTGTTGAGCGACTCAATATAAGTTTGTAATTTAGGCGACCGAGCAGGGATAACTCTTCTATTGATTGCAAGATTGCTAAGCCACTGAGTAACCTCATGTGAACAGAATTCTGATCCATTATCGGTTTGGATATAATCCGGGATTATGATTTTCCCACATTGTCCGCTTGTTAGAATCCCCTTTTTTAACAATAACCCAAACATTTCGTGGTTGACGTTTTGGGTAGTCAGCAACAGCCCCCGAGGACAGCGAGATGCGGTATCCTTGAGAATAAAAAGTTTGGAACTTACGATTTCGCCGTTGGGGAGAATTACGGAATGCGGCAAGTGTGTGACATCGGCTTGATAAATTTCACCGGGTTGGCTTGTCCGAGGGGGTTTGAGTTGAGAATTTTTGTTCTTTTTTTCGTTCGCAAGTCTTTCCTGATATTCAGGAAGGTTGAGCATGCGCTTTACCGCACGAGTGAATGTTTTTTGAGACGGTTTCTCCGAAAATCGGTCAAATTGATAGCATTGTATCATTTGGATAAATCGGGGTCTTGGATTTTTCCTGACATTTCCCTTCATGGCTGCCATATAGGCATTAAATAAGGCTTCGTTGTCCCACTTGAATTTTTTCTTTCTTAGGATGGTCTTTACGGGGAAAGCCTCGGGTCGCAGGCGATCGTGAGTCTTTAGGTAATCGGCGGCAGCTTTAAGGGTCCGATAGGTTGAAGAAGTTTTTAAATTCCTAAAGGCGTCCTCTTCTTCAGGTGAATTTCTCATTTCCTCAATAAAGGAAGCGAGATCGGGGCGTCCCATACTTACCCACCTGTGAGCGACACAGAAGCGGAAGTAAGATTTTGCTGCTCTTTTCATGCAAAATGAGTTATCACGGAAAATGATCGGAAAAACATGGGATTATTTAAAAGTTGCGAAAATACACCAAGTGATCACCAAAATAGGGGTCAAAAAGAAGATCCAACGGGTCGATCTCTGAGAATTCCTAAGCAATTGCTTACTCAACTAGATGAGTACTGTATCGGACTTGATTACACTCGGTCGAAAGTAGTTGCAAAAAGTATCGTATATTTTCGCAAGTTTCACAGCGATTGGAAGTATAATGATATCCAAAAGCTAGGATTTATACCCAAACGAACTGAATTGAAAAAGGATTTTCCCCATAAAGAGCAAATCGGGGTAAATATTGCAGATGGTTTAAATAAATTCCTGAACAGCAATGCTCTCGTATGGGACGTAACGAAGTCAAATGCCTTATGTGTGATGCTACAGGCGTACCTCAAGTTTCGCTCAGGCCAAGAGCTTCGAGTCAAGGCCATCGGTTCGTTACTCAGTACTGAGCTAAAAAGTTCGGATATTCTTTATGCAAACAGTGACTTGAGCGAGGCGGTAGCTGTTTTAAAGAGATTAAAAGAAGAGAAGTTAAAAACACTTGTCGTTGATTCAACGATCTTCGTACAGCGATGTGCCCATGATCCTCAGATTAAGGCTGAGTATTCTGAGGCTTTATCGGAATTACTGGGTAACATCCTATTTGTTTGGACAACGGGGTCGGAGTATTTGTTTATGACAAAGGATCTTTTAGCGAGACTGCAAACTCCTGAGCAAATTCGGCTCAATGACATCCGGAATTTAGGGTTATCGCTTTGGGATACGGATTTAGATGAATCGATGAAGTGGGATAGCGACTCGAAGTCAATTCAGTCGAGATTGTTCTTTTACGGACTACGAGCAAATGAAGCATTTGATAAAAAACTGACAATTTTGTCATTCGACAGTGAGTTTTGGCGGTTAGTGAAGAAACACAGAATTGAGGCGGTAAACCCCTTTAAATCAGGACATTGTTTTTGAGAAATTTGTGAGGGGTCAGTGATTGGTGGATTAAACAAAGAGAGCTTTTCCCCGTAATTCTACAGTCAAGTGTCCGCAAAATCTCAAACACGGAGTCCTTGGCGTTTCAAATTAGCTGTCCCCGCACACTAAGTGCTTGATACTGAAGAGAGTGACCCCAACGGGATTCGAACCCGTGCTGCCTCCGTGAAAGGGAGGAGAGCTAACCGCTACTCCATGGGGTCTGGAAAAGGGAGGTGAAATTAAGCTTGGATTGGTTCGGTTGTAAATGTTTATTTCCCGAAAAATGATTCGACGAAGGGATGGGCCTCAAAACTTTCAAGATCGCTCGCCTGTTCTCCTCGTCCAATATAAAGGGTGGGAACTCCTAGTTCTGCTCTCACCGCCGCAATCATTCCTCCCTTGGCGGAACTGTCCATCTTGGTGACGATCAGTCCGGTCAGCTGAAGTGTTTGATGGAATTCTTGGGCCTGAAATAACACGTTGTTTCCGGTGGTACCATCGACCACGAGCCACGTATGATGCGGGGAGTCGGGAGATTTTTTCGCAAGAACCCGTTTCACTTTCATAATTTCTTGCATGAGGTTGTTTTTATTTGGCATCCGACCTGCGGTATCGATGATGAGCAGATCGGTCCCCTCTTTTTCTGCCCTTTCATACGATTCAAAAGCGACGCTAGCGGGGTCACGTCCGGGAGGGCCACTGATGACGGGTACGGCGAGTCGTTCTCCCCAGACCTGAAGTTGATCGACGGCGGCAGCACGGAAGGTGTCGCAGGCTCCGAGCATGACTGTTTTACCTTGATTCAGGGAACGTTGCGTGAGTTTGGCGGCAGAGGTTGTTTTTCCACTCCCGTTGACACCGACAAGCATGATGACTTCCGGTTTATCGAGGATGAGTCGATAGGCTGGGGGTTCGAGGAGTTTGAGCATCTCGGCTCGCAGAAACTGTTCGGCGGCAAGGGGCTTTTTGAGGAGCTTTTGGGTGGTGAGAGCGGCGGTCCACTTTTGGGTGAGGGTCAGTCCGAGATCGGCTTCGAGCAGAAGGGCTTCCCAATCGATCTCTGTTTCGACATCGGCCGGAGTGGCAGAGTCGGGGGTGATTCCAGGAACAAATTTTTGAACGAGTTTTTTCCAAAAGGACATAGAGGAGAATACAAAAGGGAGATTGAACCGCTAAGGCAATACAAAGTTCAAATACAAAGTTAACTTCAATCGCCGCGATAGATACAGCGGGCGCGGGGGGTTTCCCAGAGTTCAATTTCAAAGAGTCCAGGAAGTTTTGGGGTGAGGCGTTGCCAGAACCAGCGGCACATCCATTCGATGGTCGGGACTTCGAGTCCTTGGACTTCATTGAGGTAGGCGTGATCAAGGACCTCAAGGAGCGGTTTCATCGCCTGTGAGATTTCGGAGTGATCGTAGAGAATGCCAGTCGCGGGATTCACCTCCCCTTGAACTTTAATCGAAATTTTGAAGCTGTGTCCATGAATTTGACGACATTTGTGCCCCTCAGGAAAATGGGGGAGGGATTGGGCGGCTTCAAAATCAAAATCTTTAACAAGGATGACTTTCATAATGGATTTTTTATTTAAGGGTTTTCAAGCGGAAGTTTAAGTTGAATTCGTTCAATGCTGAGGGCTTTGCCGGTGTAGTCGTCACAGGTGATGAAGCATCCATCGGCTTGAAGTCCGTCGTGAGCGATATGAAATCGATTTGGAAGAAGGGTTTTGTATCGAGCGATCACATTTTGATGATCGCGTCCGATGACGGAGTCATGAGGCCCGCAAAAGCCCGCATCGGTGAGATAAGCGGTGCCTCCGGGAAAGATTTGGTCGTCGGCCGTTTGAACGTGGGTATGAGTGCCGACGACAGCCGTGACTTTTCCATCGAGGAATCGGCCAAAGGCGATCTTCTCAGAGGTGGCTTCGGCGTGGAAATCAACGAAGATACAAGGGGTTTCTTTTCGGATTTTATCGACTTCAAATTCCATGCAGAGAAAGGGGTTCTCGACTTCGTTTCCGAGGAAGGTTCGGCCTTGAGCGTTCATGACCCCTATTTTTTTGCCGTTACCGGAGACGATAACCGATCCTTTGCCATAGGTTCCGGGGGGATAGTTGATCGGGCGAATCAGGCGTGGCTCTTGAGCGAAGAAGGGGAATATATCGCGATTATCCCACGCATGATCCCCGAGAGTGATGACATCGACTCCGGAGCGCATGAGATCGACGGCGATTTTTGGGGTAATTCCACGACCGCCGGCAGAGTTTTCACCGTTGACGATGATGAAATCGGGGCTGTATTTCTCCTTAATGATCGGAATTGATCGTTTAACGACATCGCGCCCTGGATCCCCAACGACATCTCCGAGAAAAACAATCTTAATCATAGAGGAGGGGATACCCGATTAAAGGAGGGTTGCAATCTCAAATCTATTAAAAACCAGATTGTCATTGCCCCCGAATTGAGGCATATGCTTGAGGATATTACTTATGAATCGTATTTCAGATTGGACACGGCGAGGGTTAGGGAGAATTGCAGAAATCTGCTTTAAGTATCCCTCTCTCTTTATTTTTCTAGGAGTTTTTTTAACCGCTATCTCCGGTTATTTGATGATCACTCGCTTAGTGGTCGTGAATAATACGAACTCCTTGATTCGAGAGGGTTCAGAATTTCATCAAAATTTTTTAAATTATAAAAACGAATTTAATTATGAAGAGGATTATGTCATCACCATTCGATCAGAGGATCCGGAGTTAAATCGACGGGTGGCAGATCGAGTCGGCGAGAAGTTAAAAGGAGTGAGTGGAATTGAACGGATTTGGTGTCGAATGAATTTCGATCACATGAAGAATCGTTTTCTATTTTATCTGAATGAAGAGGAGTTGAAGGCGATTGATCTTGATATTCAGGGGTATGTTCAAGCGATTAAATCGGGTGGATTTAAGATGGATTTAAATTCGATGCTCTCCAAAGCGAATAGTTCATTTCAAGAGGAGTATTTAAGGAAGGCAGAGAACTGGAAAGAATTTAAACCGTTTATTGATCGATTTACGGGAATGTTGAATCAACTCGGGGATCAGCTGGAGGAGAAGAAAGAGGTTAAATCAGCGGTGGAGGTTCAATCTCAATCTCAGGATCGGGCGAAGCTTCGGCTCGAGGATATGGAGAGGCAATTAGAGGAGAATGCGTATGCGAGTTTGGATGGGGGGAAGTTAGTTTTAGTCTTGGCTCGTCCGACGCGGGTCGATCCGGATGCAGCGGCTCCGTACAGTAAGACCGTCGTCGAGATACGAAAGAGCCTCGAAAGCGTTCGGAAGGAGTTTCCACAGGTGAAGTTAGCTTTGACGGGGGAGCCAGTGGTCATGGATGACGAGTTGATTACGAGTAGTGAAGACAGTATGCGGGCGGGAATTCTCTCCTTCATTATTGTCGCATTGTTGATGTTTTTTTCTTATCGGCAAAGAACGCGTCCTATTTTTGTATTGATGGTTTTATTGATGGGAACCGTGGGGGCATTGGGCTATGCCGTGGTTGGGGTTGGGCATTTGAATATGATTTCGCAAGCCTTCGTGGCGATGGTGATTGGGTTGGGGGTCGATTTCGGAATTCAGATTATGGGGCGTTATGAAGAGGAGTTGTCACAAGGAAAGTTCGTTGGCGCGGCGATTAAGGAGACGCTTTTAAATACGGGTTTTGCGGTTACGACTGGGGCTTTTACGACGGCGATCGCTTTTTATACGATGTGTTTTAATGACTTTATAGGACTCTCCGAATTTGGAAACATTGCAGGGACGGGAATTCTCATTTGTTTATTTGGAGCGTTGGCGGTATTGCCTTCAATTTTTGCCCTTCAAGATCGACGTCGTTCCCCGGCGGCTTTGAGGGAAAATGCCCTGAAGTCGAAGTGGAGTTCGGGCGATCGACTCAATAAGGTGCTCTTGGGATTTCCAAAAACGACGTTAGCCATCACCGTTGTGATCACGATTTATTTGTCTAGTTCGATGGGAAAAGTGACTTTTGATCATAATTTATTGAATTTACAAAATCAGAAATTGGAGTCGGTACAGGAGGTACGGCGGCTCACGGATCACAATGAAAAATCGGTGATTTATGGAGTGATTGTGGCTCAAGATTTAGCGGAGGCTCGGGAAAAAGCGAAGCAATTATCGGTTAAGGAGAGCGTTCGAGAAGTGCAGTCACTTGCGGCGATGATTCCGGAAAATCAGGAGGAGAAGTTGAAGATTATCCGGTCGATTGTCGGAAAGTTACAGACGGTTAAACTAGAGACCGATGTCCGTAAGCAAGTGGATGTCAGTCGTGCTCGACGGGAGTTGAAGGAGTTTTTAGCTAAATGTAAAGAGGG
>CAMCYL010000078.1 GCA_945883905.1 Akkermansia muciniphila
GCCATCTCTCGGGCATCCTGACACCGGACTCGAAGATCTCTAATAGCGCGCTTTGCCACATCCACGCTATGAGTTGACATCCACTTGACAACAGGTTCGCCGCCTTTCTCGGGCCAATAACGGATTCCATACCGACCATTTTCCTCGACCTCGCAATCTACCGGTATTGTTAGTCCTTCTCCCAACCTAAAACCGCC
Source organism: Akkermansia muciniphila (assembly GCA_945883905.1). Taxonomy (GTDB): domain Bacteria; phylum Verrucomicrobiota; class Verrucomicrobiia; order Methylacidiphilales; family CAMAQI01; genus CAMAQI01. Next base: position 198 of record CAMCYL010000078.1, read on the forward strand.
ACAGGCGAGAATGGCAATTAAATCCAAAAAAATCCGCTCATTTTGATGTTCGGACTTATGAAAAAGTGCGCCCAAGGCTTCTAATGATTCGAGTGAGGGTAATTTATTTAGAGACTTCTCCTGAGCTTCCACGCTTACACCTTCTCTGAATTTCGGAATACTTGTGTTCTGCGATTTAAATTTAATGGGGGAGCACGAGAGTCTATAGAGGTCAACGATATTACTGAGTGCGACCAAGCCCCTGCATTGATTCCACTTCGTATGGAGTGAAAGTTTGCTTTTAAGTATTTCGCTCTCTGCTTCGGAGAAATCCTCCGATGTTAGCAATGAGGGATTCAGGGTTCCACGTAATGACATGGCTTTCAATAGACGTCTTCCAACGCGTAACATTTTGCTATATTGAGAAAATGTAGTGGGTGCCGTCCGGGCTTTAATCACTATGGCTGCCTTAATAAAGTCGGCAAATTCGGTCGGCATGGTGGGGATGGTGCCAATGGCGTCTGTTGCCACTGATTCTGTTGAATCGGTTGTGAACCATAAACGATTCTGGACGCGTATTCTTCTTGATCCCGTATCTTTAGGAAGATGCCACAAAACCGAATTCCATTTGATTCCTGGCCATGGTGATTCACGCCGTTGTTCTGAAACGAATTCCTGAAACCTCTTCTGTGCCACTTTTAGTGTGGACGAGGCTACGTTGCTCATGATGTTGATCCTCTTCGCGCCTTTTCTTGAAGGTAAACTGCCTCCTCAATAGCTTTCTCGATTTCGTCGAGTGCTTTTGGAATAGGATTTCCAGGTTGGTGGATCCCATGTGATTCCAGTTCTTTTTTATACTTTCGTACTTCTGCTAAGTATTCAGAGTGTGGGCCCTCAACGAATGGATTAAACTTCGGACAAATATAGCAGGTGAGAGGAGGATTGAGTTGGCAGAGTGAACTGTTTCCGCACTTTCCCAGATTTCCTACGTTTCTAAAAGTGGGTGTGAGTCCTTGAATGATTGTATTTGGATTGTCGTTACCTTCTTTAGGAATGAATCCTTGGCCTAAAAACCAACGCCATATGGGGGCTGCCTTTTCTCCGACTGCTTTATCCAGTCGATCCACAATTTTTGGGCTCGCCTTATAATAAAACATTCCTGTGCGTGTATCTGAGTGATCCATCAAATAGGCCAAATGTGTCGGCGGTGTTCCAAGTTCAGCCATTTTGGTTCCATAGGTATATCGAAGTCTTCGAGGACTTAATCGCAATATCTCTCCTGTTCGAGGACTTAAAACATTATAAATAATTGGAAAACTACGGACTAAGGAGGAGAGTTCATTTGCCAATGTATGATACGCAAAACGTTCTCGAGGAGTTCCAATAAGTTTTTGACGTATTTCTGATCTACAGAAAATGGGTCTGTATGGATCTGCCTCTCCCCAGCGGTCTTGATTGCTCGAGATAAGTCGCTCAATTGCCAGACCTAAAGACTCTGATATGTCTCGAGCAATTGTCTGTCGCTTGTTGCTGCGTTTCTTGATTCGGGGGACATGTAGGGCGAACATTCGCTTAGTACCGTCACTCGTTGCAAATGGGGTAAAGTCTCGTTCCTCAAGTAAGCTAATATTCTTTGGATTGTATCCGAGCTCATAAAAAACCATTATCACTGTCTGGTGAAAATCTGGGGCTGGCTGGGCTCGAACTGTGCGCTCAAGCGATAATCGCTCTTCGTCCGTCAACGGACCTTCTTCTGGATCCCAACTAAGGACGGCTTCAGCATGCCCTGTTTGGTTGAAGACCTGTAATGTAGATATTTTGTCAGCAATCTGTGGGTCTGTTCCGAGTAAATTACGATCACTGGCCCAGTAGTAAAGTAGGCGAAAGTACACGAACGCGTGACCTTGAGCGATGCTTCGAGTCTTGAGTTTATTTCGCACTCTCAGGGCAGATTTGAATGTAATATCATCTAACGTTTCCACAAACCCGTGAACACGTAGGCAGCATAATAATCCGTTGAATCGGTTATAGACAGAATCTAGGGCATATTTTTCGCGGATGGTGTCGGCAATAAATAGTTTTATAATTACGAGAATCTCCGGCGATACAAGGGATTCATAAAAAGACCAATTTAACTTTTCTGCTTTAATATTGATGGAGTGCAGTATCCACGAGTTAGGAGTAAGATCTACTCGTGCGCCATAGAGATCTCTGACAAATTCAGGTAGATCTGGTATGTTTTTCTGAGCTAAAGAGGTTGGCTTTGCTGAGGAATTCATTGGTAGAGGCTCTCAATGTTCTTACGAGCAATTGAACGAGCTTGGCGCTCGATTTCGCCATGAGCATATTTTGCAGGCATAACGCTTTTGAGGGTCCAACCTCCTAAGTATTTCATGTGATTTTGAAGAGTGATCTCCTGCTGTTCTGGAGTGAGATGCTTCAATTGCTTCGATCCTTCCCTTAGGATACTTTCGAAATACGTGTGGCGCAATAGGTGCGGCCGAACCTTGAATCCTAGAGCTGAATCAAGACGACGAAACAGTCGTTCGACATTCACGTCGGTAATGGGGAGATGGTCGCGCGGGGTAATAAAAAAGTATGGATGCGACACCCTACCTCGCACCTTTCGTTCATAGACCGAGAGGTCTTTCGCTAATGCCAGTGAGATCGGCAGGATTCTGTCCAAGGTTTTAACTGCGGGTGCCCGTCGACGTGTTTCGCGTCCGTCGGGATTTCGGGCTTGGACTGTCACGCTTGGATCATTACCCCACAGTACCATATCAGAGGTGCGGATACTTTGGCATTCCCCCAGACGCACACCGGTTTCAAGTAAAAATCTGATGAGGACCGCATTCGCGAATTGCTTGCTTGGACGAAATGGATTTTCCGAATGACAAGGTTGGAGGATGGTCAGCAATTGGTGAACTCTATCTTCTGGAAGTCCTCTCACTCGCTTTTTTGACGTTCCATGTCGACGATGGGTGATGAATGCCTTTTTCACGGCTTCCCCTTTTTGTTCGACAGCTTCAAGGTCAGGTTTTTGGAAGTAGTGTTTAGTAGCCCATGCGGCATAATCAGCGAGATAGCCGATGTAATTGTTGAGCGTTTCGATGCCAATTTGGTCTACTACGATTGAGTAGGTGTCGTTGCGCTCGCGATCCTTGATTTCCAGCCAAGAGAAAAATGCGATTAATTCGTTGGAGGTGAATACCGCGCCTGCCCGCAATCGTTCATCTACTGTTACTCCTTTTCCTTCAAAATATCGATAAAGTAAGCCGATGGGATGTAGACGGTTTCGAATGCTTCGCCATGTATCGTGAAGGTAGAGTTCCTCCATCACATATCGTAATGGAAGTTCAGCGGGTTGAAATGCCTCGTCGAGTAGCATGGGCAAACGACCGCCGTTCGAAAGGCAGACAATGTAAGTCCGTAGGGTCATACGAAATGCTATAAACTACAAAAAGAATAGTACTATAAATTTAGGAACGCAAGCAACAAGTAAAGAAGGTCAGTGTGCCCACACTGACCTTCTTTACTTGTTGTCCTTGAAGAGCTTATAAATTAACTATTTTAAAAACGTTACAGTTTTTAGAATAGTAATGTCTATTGGCATGATTCGCATGTTCCACCGCTTCGCATTGCTTCGATGGAGCAGGCGACTTTTTCCTCTTCGCTGTAGGTGCGGCGTTGAGGGGCGGGGGTCATGGCGTTGGCCATCGTCATTGGGCTTGAAGGAACATCTTCGCTCTTCTTGGCGCGGTCGCGGTGGGCGGAGTCGATGCTGGCCTTGTTAAGGGTGCGGAGATAGTAGGTGGTCTTCAATCCACGGCGCCAGGATTCGCGGTAGGTGTTGGAAACCTTGCGAGCATCGTTGTCGCCGATCCAGATATTGGTCGATTGCGCTTGATCGATCCATTTCTGGCGAACAGCGGCACATTGTAAGATCCAGGTGGAATCGATCTCAAAGGCTGTCTTATAAAGATCTTTGAGTTCTTGGGGGACACGGAGGATGTTTTGGATCGATCCGTCGAAGTACTTCAGATCATCGAGCATCTCTTGATCCCACAGACCGATTTTCTGGAGGTCTTTGATGAGGTAATCGTTGGTTCGAACGAAGTCACCCGATAGATTCGATTTGGTGTGGATGTTTTTATAGATCGGTTCGATACAAGGATTGAAGCCCATGATGTTGGAGATCGTCGCTGTTGGGGCGATCGCCACGCAATTGGAGTTGCGCATGCCTTGGGATTGAATCTTGTTGCGGAGATCGTTCCAGTCGAGTTTCGCAGAGCGATTGACCTCGATGGTGACACCGCGATTTTTCTCGAGGAGTTCGAGGGAGTCGAGGGGCATGATCCCGCGTTGCCATTTCGAGCCTTGGAAGCTGGAGTAGGAACCGCGTTCGGCGGCGAGGTCGGCGGAGGCGCTGTAGGCGTAGTAACAGATCGCTTCCATGATCTCATCGTTGAAATCGACCGCTTCGACGGTGTCGAACGGCACGCGTTTCATGAACAGGGCATCTTGAAGTCCCATGACTCCCATACCGACGGGACGGTGACGGGTGTTGGAGATCTTCGCGGAGATGGTCGGATAGAAGTTGATGTCGATAACGTTATCGAGCATTCGCATGACGATCTTGATCGTTTTGCGAAGTTTATTGTGATCGATTCCGCCGTTTTCCGTGAGGTGGGTGGCGATATTGATCGAGGCGAGGTTACAAACCGCGGTCTCTTCGGTCGAAGTATTGAGCGTGATCTCGGTGCAGAGATTGGAGGAGTGAATGACCCCGACGTGATCTTGCGGATTACGGACGTTGCACGGATCTTTGAAGGTCATCCAAGGGTGACCAGTCTCGAAGATCGCTTCGATCATCTTTTTCCAGAGGGCGAGGATGCGGATTTTCTTTCCGGACATCTTTCCTTCATCGACCATTTTCTCGTATTCAGTATAGCGTTGCTCGAAAGCGGCGCCGTAGAGATCGTGGAGATCGGGGGCTTCGTTGGAACGGAAGAGAGTCCAGGTGGTCTCTTTGCCGAGAACGCCGCTGGAGACCTCTTCGATGCGTTTGAAGAATAAGTCAGGAATCCACAACGCGGTGTTCATGTTGTGAGTTCGACGACGTTCGTCACCCGTCTCTTTTCGGAGATCTAAGAAATCCTCGATATCGGTATGCCACGGTTCGAGATAAGAGCAGAGGGCGCCAGGGCGTTTTCCCCCTTGATTAACGGCGAGGGCGATGTCGTTGGAGACCTTGAGGAACGGAATAATTCCGTTCGATTCCCCGTTGGTGCCATGAATCCGTGCGCCTGAGCCGCGAACGGCGGACCAAGAGCAACCGAGTCCACCGGCCCATTTGGAGAGCATGCTGAAGCGGGTCCAGGTTTCGGCGATCTCTTCCATGGAATCTCCGGCGTAGAGGAGATAGCAGGAGGAGAGCTGAGGATGTAGCGTTCCGGCATTGAAGAGTGTTGGGGTCGAAGAGCAAGCGAGGCGGCTCTTGTAGATGTTATAGAATTCGGTCGACCAGTAGGTGCGATCGGTTTCATGCATCGAGAGTCCCATGGCGACGCGCATCCAGAACATTTGCGGCGCTTCAAGATAGGTTTTCTTGGAGGAGGTGTTGGTCTCACGATGGAAGATGAGATAACGATCGTAGAGATTTTGAAGTCCGAGGAAATCGAACTGGAGATCGGCGAAAGGATCGATCGAGGCCGCAAGGCGTTCGATATCGTAATCCATGAGGCGAGGATCGAGGCGTTTGAGTTCGATTGCTTTCGGGATATAAGCGAGGAAGGCTTTACGATGGGCCTCTTTGAGTTTTTCCGGTCCATCGGTGATTTTCCACGGCAAGGTCCGCTCGTAGATATAGGAGAGGAGGATACGACCGGCGAAGTAACGCATATCGGCATCGAGATCCATCATCGATTTGGCATTGAGAATCAAGGTCTCTTCTCGTTCATCGTTGGTGAGATTAGCGCCGAGGGAGTTGACGAGTTTGGAGATGAGTTGATGTTTGGAGAGTGAGAGCTTGAGACCGATCGAGGCGAATTCGACACGGGCGCGGACGTCATTGAGCGTGAGGAGGTCGACGAGTTCCAATTGACCTTCGGTCGTTCCGGGGGCGGCACTGGCTTTAGTCTCCTCTTCAACTTCGAGATCACGGAGGGCGGCACGGCGGGCACGATATTTACCATAGGCGAGAGCGACGCGGGCTTGGTTGGCATCCATCAAGACCTCTTCGACCATATCTTGAACTTGTTCGATATGGAGGAAAAGAGGGCGTTCAGAACGGATCCGAACCTCGATTTTTTCACGAACCATGATTCCGATCGAGGCAGAGTCTTCGACGCCGACGGCATCACAAGCGAAGGCGACGGCACGGTCGATTTTATGGCCCAACCAAGGAACGATACGTGGTTTATTCGGATCGGTTTGGCTGGTGTTACGTCGGATGACTTGAGTCATGATAGTGTCGCTCATGGGATGCTCCTCGGGATAGATGCTTTTGCTTTTTTAATTAATGTTAAAGGGGTTGATTGCGTTTAAGGATTCGTCTAGGGGTCATCTAGGACTCGTTTAGGGGGTCTTTTTCTCTAGATGAGATCATTCTCACTTGAGTTTTTAAGGGAACCGCTGGTCTGGTATTCGACGACGCGGGTTTCGAAGAAGTTTTTCTCTTTGCGGAGAAGGATTACCTCATCGAGCCATTGGAAGGGGTTGGTTTTAATATTGGAGAGAGTCGGGAGATCGACGGAGGCGAGGCGACGATCGGCATTGAAGTCGACGTAATCGAGGAAATCTTCGCGGCGCATGCCGATTCCATCTTCCGGCATACAATCGTGGATGAACTCTTTTTCTAAGCGAACGCCCTCTTTCATAAATTCGATCAATTCGAGTTGGAAATCGGGGGTCCAGACCTCGGGGTTCTCTTTGACGAGTTCGGTGAAGAAGTAACGTCCGAGAGCGATATGCTGCGATTCATCGCGAAGGGTATATTGGAACATTTGTCCAACGCCGGTCATTTTGTTTTGGCGGTGCAGACTGAGGATCATCGCGAAGAGGGCGTAGAATTGAGTTCCTTCGAGGATTTGAGAAACGCCGAAGAGGGCTTTGGCGAACTTTTGTTTATTTTCGAGGATCTCCATATCGAGTCCGCGTTTGAGTTGCGGCATGTATTTGATGATGAAATCGTTTTTCGCACGAATGGAGGGGACCTCCATGAAGCGAGCGGTGACCATATCTTGATCGATATTCAGGGAGCCGATGATATGGATGAGAGAGTCGGTATGAATCGTCTCCTCCGTGATCCAACGAAGGGCGGCGAGCTTCAGCTCGGGGGCGGTGAGATACTCTTGAATCACGTGAAGGACGGAGTCGGCGACGATTCCTTCGGCGGCGCTGAAGTAACCGACCCCCATTTCGATGATCCAACGCTCTTTGGCGTTGAGTTTATCGGAGGTCCATAGGGCGATATCTTTCGTCATATCGATGACATCCGGTTCCCAGTGATTACTCTTCATCTGCTTATAAATCTGGTAGGCCTGAGCGTATTTGAGGGGGAGGACGTTGAGTTCAGGGGTTTGGAAGCCACCGATGACCTTTTTAGCATTTTGGCGTTCACGGACCTTATTACGGTCGAATTTAAAGGTTTTTCCACGGAAATGGTGGTAAACGAATTGATCGTCTTCTGTTTCCGTCAAGACATCGAGTAGGTCTGCGCTCATACGTTTTTTATCCGTTCTTATCGGCGGTTTTAGGGGCCGATTTTTGTTCAATCGAAATCACTTTTTCCGAACTATTTTCTGAAGATTTCCAACAAAACAGAATTGTGCCCTTCACAAGGGGAGTACACTACCTGTAGTGTTTTCGAAAGTACCCAACCCCAATTAGTGGGCTTTAAGGGCCATTATCAGAGGGCAGGAAGTCTCGAATCTTGGTTAGTGTATGATTCGAAAATAAGGAGGCAAGAATTCTTTATAAAAATTTTCAGAAATTAAAAAAGATTTGCGCTCAAAAACTGTAAAAATTGAAATTACATCATTTTAGGAGTGAGAAAGTCCCTAAAGTGATTTTAAAAGAATATTCACATCCTCCAAAATAAATTTCTTTATCTTTCGCCCATGCCGTCAATACCGACGGCGCTCCATTTTTTAAATTCCTAATGCAGAATCGGGTTAAAGGGAGGGAGGTTACTTCGAGGTTCTCTATTTTTCTCGTTATTTTAAGAAAAAAAGAGCATTTTTTAGGCAAAGGAGGGTGGATGAAAGGGTATGATCTTCAGGTACAGAATTTATCGAGGGATAATTGGGTGGTGGATCAGGGGTGGGCGGCGGCGACTCCATGGAAGAAGATGGTCGGTCTATTGAAGCATCGATATCTGAATAAAGGGGAGGGGATGTGGTTTCCGGGGGCGAGTTGGATTCATAGTTTTGGGATGAAGTTTCATTTTGATGCAGTTTTTATTGATCGTCGAAAGAAGGTGGTGAAGATCGTGACTCAGATTGCTCCGAATCGAGTTTTGGCTCCGGTCTGGAGGGCGAGTGCGGTGATTGAGCTCCCTTCGGGAGGGGCCTCGAACTGTGGGGTGGAGGTGGGGGATCAATTGGAGATCGTGCGATTTCAGCGGTAAAATTCGAGAGCAGTTCTCGCGCAACGACGCGACGACGCCACGTCAGAGGGGGCGAGGATCGTGAGCTCTTTCCTTTCGGCGCCTCCTTCGTCGACTACCGCCTAAAGAGAATCTCTCCCGTTTCTTTGAAAAAAGGATTTTCAAAAAACGATCAAGATTCTCTTTAGGGGATCGGTTTCACCTCTCCTCGGAAAGAGCTCACGATCCTCTCAAAGGAAATTCTCTTTTTAAAAATAGGGAGGAGGCTCGGAGGAGCCGTGAGTGGGATTAAGAGAAGTTCATCGACGGACTCTCTGAGCTGCGCTATTATTTTTTACATCATGCAACGTCTCGAAAAATCGCTCTCTTTTCCTGTTGAACAGGAAATCCCATTAATGAAATTTCTTTTAGAGAAATCGGATAATCGTAAAAAAGTGAAGTCGTGGCTCAAATATAGAGCCGTTCGGGTGAATGGAATTCCGATTCATCAATTTGATCATCCGCTTCATTTGGGGGATATCGTGATGATTACTCAAGATCGATTTGCCCCTCCGGAAACCGAGCTTCCCTCCGGAATTCATATTCTTCATGAAGATGAGGCGATCATTGTCATTGATAAGCCTCCAGGTCTTCTCAGCATTGCGACCGATAGCGAGAAAGAGAAAACGGCCTATTTTAAGCTGAACAAATATCTTAATAATCGCGATGCCTTTAAGGATTCACGTATTTTTATTGTTCATCGACTAGATCGCGGAACTTCGGGGATTCTCGTATTTGCTAAAAAAGAGATCCATAAAACAAAGCTTCAGACGAACTGGCATTTAGCGAACAAACGTTATCATGCGGTGATTGAGGGGAAGTTGGATCCCTCCTCCGGAGAGATTCGCAGTTACCTGATTGAGGGGGATCAATATAAGATGCGAAGTACGCCCGATACGAAACTCGGGCAACTTGCCCTCACGGGTTATAAAACGCTTGAAACGAATGGGAAATTTTCACTTCTTGAAATCGATCTGAAGACCGGTCGAAAAAATCAGATTCGTGTTCATCTTGCTGAAAAGGGGCATCCGATTCTAGGAGATGAAAAATACGGATCGACGATCAATCCGCTGCATCGGATGGCGTTGCACGCCAGTTACCTAGAGTTTGTTCATCCGGTTACGGGAGAGATCTTAAGTTTTACGCGTCCGGAGCCCTCGGTTTTTCGTTCGATTGTTCAAGGACAGCTTCCTTACAAGTTGATTGAATTTAATGAGGAGCTTGCCAAGAAGAAGATGAAGGCGGCGCCTGCGGTGAAGGAATCGAGATTCGCAAAGGATCGTTCGATCAAAATGAATAAATCTCTGCATCCCAAGAAGGGGATGGAGAGGAGAGAGCATAAGAGCGTTAAAGGGGATAAAAGAGGATAATAAAAAGGGATTTTCAAAAAACGATCCAGTTTCTCTATAGGGGCTCGGTTTCACCTCTCCTCGGAAAGAGCTCACGATCTGCTCAGTGAGAAATTCTCCGTTTTTTTAAATTTTCGTTTGAAGAGTGATAAACTTTAGCTAACGAAAGAGGGATGATGGAAATTTTAATGGATCCGAATGCGTGGGCAACATTTGCTTTATTAATCGGGTTAGAGTTGGTTTTGGGGATTGATAATGTTTTGTTGATTTCGATTGTGACCGGACGTTTGCCGGAGCATCAGAAAGAGAAGGCTCGTTTATTGGGGCTCGGTTTGGCGCTCTTGGCGCGGATCGTGGCTCTTTTTGGGGCAACGGCTTTAGTGAAGTTGACAACCCCGGTCTTGATGAGTTTTTCATGGAAGGATCTCGTTTTATTAGCAGGGGGATTGTTTTTGATCTACAAGGCGGTGAAGGAGATTCATCATGTTGTTGAGAGGGAGGAGGAGCATGGAGAGGGCGGGGGAGTTAAGACCACTTTTTTGGCGGCGATTACGCAGATTGTGATCTTGGACATTGTTTTTTCGTTGGATTCTGTGATTACGGCCGTCGGGTTGACCCCTCATTTACCGATTATCATTGCGGCGGTTCTAGTCTCGTTTGTGATCGTTCTTTTCTTTGCCTCGGCGGTGGCGAAATTTGTCCAGGATCATCCATCCATAAAGATTTTGGCACTCGCCTTTTTGGTGGTGATTGGAGTGACGCTCTTTATGGAGGGATTCCATCAAAGTGTTTCGAAGGCCTACATTTATCTTCCAATGGGATTTGCGTTAAGCGTGGAGTTGCTGCAGATGAGACGGGATTATAAACGCAAGAAGGGGACTTCGAAGTAAACGATTAGAGCATATCCGTCCAAAACAACTTTGGATTTGAGAGGGTAAATCGAAGAGGGGGATTGAAATCCTAAAGCAGTTCTCACGCAACGCCGCGACGCCGCAACGTCAGAGAGGGAGAGGATCGTGAGCTCTTTCCTATCGGCGCCTCCTTTGTCGGCTGCC
>CAMCYL010000079.1 GCA_945883905.1 Akkermansia muciniphila
AGTCACGCAATGGATCAAGAGATATAAAACAGAATCGATTGAGTTTGGACTCAATCCTGAATTATCTAAAAATCACTCTTTAAAACCTGTTTTAAGGCACTGCCGTCGAAAACAACTCTGGATTTGGTAGGTGAATTTGAGGAGGAGGATTGAAATTCTAAAACAGTTCTCACGCCACGCCGCGACGCCGCAACGTCAGAGAGGGAGAGGATCGTGAGCTCTTTCCTATCGGCGCCTCCTTTGTCGGCTGCCGCCTCCCGAGAATCTCTCCCGTTTCTTTGAAAAAAGGATTTTCAAAAAACGATCGAGCTTCTCTGGAGGGGCTCGGTTTCACCTCTCCTCGGAAAGAGTTCACGATCCTCTCAGAGAGAAATTCTCGGATTTTTTTGTATCATGTGGGGAAGTTCTGACCCAAGAGCGTAAGCGATAGTTCCCTATTTTTAAAAAGAGATCGAAAGCTCGTTTTCGAGAACTTTTTAAAAATAGGGAGGAGGCTCGGAGGAGCCGTGGTCAGAACGAGGGGGGGGGTAGGGATTTAACGTTGCGTCGGCTTGTCTCGCCGTCTTGTCCGCCGTAGCCTTTGCGAAGGTGGAAGTGCTTGGACGAAGGAGGAGGCGTCGTTAACGGAACCCCTGCTCACCCCCGTTCCTGGTTGCCTACCCTCGGCTCTCCAATTTCTTTCCCTTTTGGATTTTCGCTTTGCGATGGGAGTGCGCGAGACAATGTATTTAAGGTATTTTGTTTGGACACCAATGGTTAATTCTTTGTGAAAAGAATTGTCAAAGCATTGAGAGTCGTTACTTTCCTCTCCATGAAAATCTTTATTGATTCTGGTGATACAAATGAAATTCGAGAAGCTCAACTCATGGGACTCGTCGATGGAGTAACAACGAACCCTTCGCTGGCCGCTAAATCCGGTAAGCCGTTCAAACAATTGATTCTTGAAATCTGTGAAATTGTCGATGGACCGATCAGTGCTGAAGTGGTCAGCTTAAAAGCCGAGGAGATGGTTAAAGAGGGAAAAGATATCGCCTCTTGGCATAAGAACATCATCGTCAAGGTTCCGTTGATTCCGGAAGGATTGAAGGCGGTTCGTCAATTCACAGCGATGGGGATTAAGACCAATGTGACCCTTTGCTTCAATGCAAATCAAGCCTTACTTGCGGCGAAGGCAGGAGCGACTTATGTCAGTCCTTTCGTTGGTCGTTTGGATGATATCAGTACGGATGGAATGCAATTAATTCGCGATATCCGTCTGATTTATGATAATTTTGCCTTTGAAACTCAAATTTTAACAGCCTCTGCTCGGACGCCGGTTCATTTCATGGAGGCGGCTAAAATCGGCAGCGATGTCATCACCGCTCCTTGGTCGGTTCTTCAAGCGATTATTAAACATCCATTAACGGATAGTGGCTTAAAGAAATTCCTCGAAGATTGGGAAAAGTCGAAGAAGTAAGTAGTTCTTTTGTGAGCTCTTCTTTAGAGCCTGATGCATCTCCATCTCAACCGGGGCGATCTTCAGGATTTTCGAAAACAGCTCCCTTTCGTAGAAAGCCCTTGATTCGGGTTGTTGCGGCGATTGTTGAAAATGAGGATAAAATTCTCATTACATTGCGACGTCCGGATCAAAGGCTTGGCGGATTGTGGGAGTTTCCCGGTGGAAAAGTCGAATATGGCGAAACCGATGTTCATGCCCTACGTCGCGAAATTCGCGAAGAATTAGGGGTCGATATTTATGTCGGTCGCTGTATCCACACGGTCTTTGTTAAGTACCAGGAGAAAAATTTAAAAATATTTTTCTATCGTTCTCGTTATTTGAACGGTGAACCCCGTGCTATTGAGGTGGCAGACTGGAAATGGGTGCGACGTGAGGAGCTTGTGAATTTCCCTTTTCCGGAGGCCGATGGACGTTTAATTCGTCAGCTGCAACGAGAGTTAGAAAATCGAACTTGGCTCAAGAGCTTTCAAGAAGAGGAACCGCATACGATCCCTTCTGCTGATGCCATTGAAATAAAGGAGACCCCTATGAAACAAGTCAATCTTGCCCTCTTAGGTGCCACAGGCGCTGTTGGTGAAGAGGTATTACGAACACTCGAACGCCGGAATTTTCCGGTCAAAAACTTAAAGCTTTTAGCCTCTGCGCGTTCCTCAGGGAAAACGATGCTTTTTCGAGGTCAACCGATCGTCGTCGAAACGGTTACCCCCGATTCCTTTCAGGGGATAGATTACGCGATTTTTAGTGCAGGAGCCACTCGAACACGAGAGTTTGCGCCGCATGCGATTAAAGCCGGAGCGATTGTCATCGATAACTCCTCCGCTTATCGAATGGATCCCGAAGTCCCCTTAGTGGTTCCTGAGATTAATCGTGATGATCTTAAAAAACATAAAGGATTGATTGCGAATCCGAACTGCACCGCAGCGATTTTAGGGACCGTTCTTTGGCCTTTGCATCAAGTGGCTGGAATTGAGAGGATTGTGCTTTCGACCTATCAATCGGCGAGTGGGGCAGGAGCGAAGGCCATGGAGGAATTAATTCAGCAAGTGAAGCAGTATTCAGCAGGGGAAGAGGTGACACGCACTGTTTTTCCACATCAAATTGCCTTTAATGTTTTCTCTCACAATACCTCGATTGGTGAGAACGGTTATAATGAAGAGGAGAATAAAGTAAGTGAAGAGATTCGAAAGATGTTTCATGCGCCGGAGTTACCGATTAGTGCGACCTGCGTTCGAGTCCCTGTTTTAAGGGCTCACTCCGAATCTGTGATGATTGAAACAAAACGAAAATTGACTGCGGAAGAGGCTCGCCAGATTCTTTTGAAGGCACCGGGAGTACAGGTCATCGATGATCGTGCGACGAATACGTTTCCGATGCCGTTACAGGCGAGTGGGGAGTTGGATGTCTTTGTGGGTCGAATTCGCGAGGATCTCTCCCATCCACAGGCCTTACAGCTTTTTATTAGTGGAGATCAACTCCTGAAGGGGGCGGCTTGGAATGCGGTACAAATCGCCGAAGAGCTTAATCATATTGGGGTTTGATTTAATCGGCGAAGCGGTTCAGCATTGATTGATTATGGCTTGGGCTCCTGAATATTCCTCCTCGAAACCGCTTTTTCATGTGGGTCAAAGGCCTGTTTCGGCAACCCTTTTCTTAATTGGTTTGCATGTGGTGGGCTTGCTGTTTACCTCCTTGGCCTTTTCCTTGGGTCATTCGGAATGGAAGTTACCCTTTCTTTTTTCGAGTCAGCAGGTATTTCAACAAAAGTATATTTGGCAGTGGGTGACTTATGTATTTTTAAATACCCCTACTTTTACTTTTTTGTTGGATATGTTTATTCTTTATAGTTTTGGAAAGCCCCTCGAAGAATCGTTAGGGTTAAAGCGTTTTTTAGCCTTTTACTTTGCGCTCGTCGTCACGGGGCCGATTCTTTTTACGTTGATCGCTCCGTGGTACTCGATTCAATTAGAGGGAGCTCTCGCGGTTCATTTTGGTTTATTGGTTGCGGTTGCCTTTCTTTTTCCGGATTCACAGGTTTTCTTTTTTCAGATTTCACTGCGTGTTCTGATGTGGATTTTGTTTGGACTTTATACCTTGCAGTTTTTGGCGACTCAGAACTATTCACTGCTCTTTAACTTTTGGCTGACCACGGCGGCCTCTTGGATTGCGGTTCGATTATTTCAAGGGGGAGGGCTGGATTGGTTTTCAGATTTACGAACAAAGATTTATACGAAGAAACATCAGATTCAAGTGGTCAAAGAGATCGCCAAGAAGCAGGCCGAGGTGACGCATCTGGATGCGGTCTTAGAGAAGATTTCGAAAAGCGGAATGAAGAGTTTAACGGATCAAGAACGCAATTTTTTAGAGAAGGCCCGTCAGGATTTGTTGAAGAAAGAGAATCGATAGTTTTATCGCATGGAATCGAAGGCTCCCTCTTTTATCGAAGCCCTTAAATTTTGGTTTAAGTTAGGGTTTATCAGTTTTGGGGGGCCCACGGCCCAGATTGCGATGATGCATGAGGAGATCGTTGAGCGACGCCAGTGGGTGAGCGAATCGGATTTTTTAAAAGGACTCCAGTTTTGTATGATGCTTCCGGGACCGGAGGCGCAGCAGCTTGCGACGTATCTGGGGTGGAAGATGCATGGAACTCGCGGAGCTTTTGCGGCAGGGGGGCTTTTTGTTCTTCCGGCCGTTTTCATTTTATGGACCTTGAGCTGGTTATATGCCCAATGGGGGAGCCTCCCTTTCGTTGCCTCTCTTTTTAAGGGGTTAGAGATCGCAGTGGTCGCACTCGTGGGTATTGCGCTCGTGAAGATCGGAAGGAAATCAATTCAAGGAAAGGGGTCGATGCTGCTCGCTCTGGGGGCCTTTTTGGGAGCCTTATTTTTTCATTTAAACTTTCTTTGGTGGGTTGTGGGATTGATCCTTCTTTCATTGATATGGAGTTGCGATGATCGATCTGAAAATAGATTCTCCGGTGAAAAACTGGATTGGAGAAAATCGGGGGTTGATGCATTGGCTCAGTTTTGTGCGGGGTTTGCGATCTGTTTTACGCCGATATTGTTCTTAGGTCTTTTGAATGGATGGGATAGTTTAGGGACTCAGTTGGGCTTATTTTTTACGAAAGTGGCCTTGATGACCTTTGGGGGGGCTTATTCGATCCTTCCTTATGTCTCTCAAGAGGCGGTGCATCATTTTCATTGGTTGAATACCGAGCAGATGATGGCGGGGATGGGATTAGCGGAGACCACTCCTGGGCCGTTAATCATGGTGTTGCAATTTGTGGGGTTTATGGCGGGGTGGTTGAATCCTCAAGGGGGAACGCCGTTGGGGATGGCGACGATGGGGGCTTTGATTACAGCTTGGGTCACTTTTTTTCCGAGTTTTTTGTTTATCTTTGTCGGGGGACCGTTGTTGGATCGACTCGATTCCTCTTCTGTTTGGGAGCGATTTTTAAAATGGATTTCAGCGGCTGTCGTCGGAGTCATTGCGGCGATGGGGATTGGCTTTGCCTCGCATGTTTTGATCGCTCCTGAGGGAGTTCAATGGATTAAAATCGGCGGGGTTCTGCTGGCACTCTTTGCGTTGTGGAGATGGAAATGGAGTCCGATGGGGGTGGTCGCGGGGGCGGCGATTGTGGGTGCGTTGATCGGGAGGTAGGGCGTTCCTCTCCTCCAATGCAAGAAATGGGATTAAAATAAAGATAAGAGACCACGCATGATTGCGAGAGAGATTTGTGTCGATAGCTGAAGAGCAAACTGAAATGGAGGAAGATTGATGCAAACTAAAACAATCAGAATCCACCAAGGCCCAACCCGTTCTTCAAAGGAATCAGGAATTTTAAAGATTGTTTTACAGAGAGTCCATCCATCCATCGGGGGAAATGGGAGTAGATTAAAGAATCCGAGGAAAATAGAGAAGGAGGCAAACTTTTCGGCAAGGAGCAGGAGCTCATGTCCTTTCGGTAGAAAGAGTGTGGCGCTAAGAAGAATCGTAAAAGCGAGAATCAGATTTGCGATGGGACCTGCAAGAGCGACGATAATGTCATCACGACGCGGATGTTGGAATTGGTATCGATCGACAGGGACCGTTTTTCCAAAACCGAGTGGAGTTCCCCCAAAACTGAGATTTACGATTGGGAAAATGATACTTCCGAAGAGATCGATATGAGACATCGGATTGAGATTCATTCGACCTTGTTCCTTGGCGGTGTCATCGCCGCAACGATGTGCCATCCAAGCGTGAGCAAATTCGTGGATCGTTATGATCGGGAAAAGCATAAAAAGATAAGGTAGTTTTTCGAGCATACAGGTTTGACCTTGAGCAGATGGACTGACAAAGTGTTTCTCACTATCTATGATGAATATGCAATTTCGCAAGTGGCTTTTATTGTTTCTCGCTTTTTTAATTCCGTTGTCTTCCACTCCTGTGGTCGAGCTGGGAATTGATACGCTTGTTAAATTTAAGTTTAAAGGACTCGAAGGAAAGCGAGTGGGATTGTTGACGAATCAAACAGGGGTCAATGCCCGTGGGGTGAGCACGATCGATGTTTTGCGTGCGGACAAAGAGGTGAATTTGGTGGCCCTTTACTCCCCTGAGCATGGACTTTACGGGGCGGAACTCGCTGGGGATGCGGTGAGCGATACCAAGGATGTACGTACGGGACTTCCGGTTTACTCGTTACATGGTACGACCCGAAAACCGACTCCAGCGATGTTAAAGGGGATCGATGTCTTACTCTATGATTTGCAGGATATTGGGTGTCGGAGCTACACCTATATTAGCACTATGGGATTAGCGATGGAAGCGGCAGGGGAGGCGGGGGTCGAGTTTTATGTGCTAGATCGTCCGAATCCGTTAGGAGGGAATCGGGTAGAGGGGATGCCCCTCGATCCGACTTTTCGTTCTTTTGTGGGGCAATGGAATATTCCGTATGTTTATGGACTGACTTCAGGGGAGTTGGCTCAAATGATTGTTAAAGAGAAGTGGATTAAAAAATCGCCGAAGCTGGTGATTGTTCCGATGGGGGGGTGGAATCGAGAGATGGTTTGGCCGGATACGGGTCTAGTATGGGTTCCGACCTCGCCGCATATTCCGATGGCAGAGAGTTGCTTTCACTACGTGATTACCGGTTTGATTGGAGAGTTGGCATTAGTGAGTACGGGGGTCGGTTATACTCAGCCCTTTATGCTCATCGGACATCCTTCCTTTAATGCCTTTGAATGGGCCGATCGCTTGAATGGGCGGGGGTTAACAGGAGTGACCTTTCGTCCTGCATTTTATAAGCCGTTTTATGGAAGTTTAAAGGGACAGATGTGTCAGGGGGTTCAAATTCATTTTTGGGATATTTCCAAGGCAAATTTACTTCAGATTTCGATGAGTCTCATGCAAGAGATCAGGGGTCGTTTTGGCCCGACGATTTATCAAGGAATTCCTGCAGATAAGATTTCGCTCTATGATAAAGTTTGTGGAGGAGATGCGTTACGAAACCATTTTACACGTGGGGGAACCGCTCAGGAGATCATTGCGACGTGGGAACCGTCGCTCCAAGCCTTTCGTGAGCTCCGTAAAAAATATTTGATTTATCCGCTCCCCGTCGCATCCTCACTTTCAAAAACGGGGACCGAGTCCGTAAGCTCGAAAGCCCCTAACAAAATCCCGGTGCCTCCGAAGCCCGTTAAAAAGGAAAAATAGTGATACAAGTTGTTTTTAATGAAGCGAGTTCCTCCGATCTCACTGTTCTTCCGAAACTGACGCAACTTGAGATTGTCAGTGAATTTCAAAGTTTGGTTCAAAACTTGGAGCCTTTAGATCCAGAGCGATTTGGGCGACTGACACGAGAGGGACAGGATCTTTATCGATTTCGAACAAAAGAGTATCGAATCTATTTTGAAAAAATTGAGGGGGGAGTAAAAATTCATCGAATTATTAATAAGAACTCCTTTAAAGATTTTCTCTTCCGCTCGAATTTACCGACCGTCGAGGATGAAGAGTTACAGAAGAATCCGGCCTTTTGGGAATTAATCGATCAGAAAAATCCTCATAAAACCACATGAGGCGTAGAGGACTTAGTCCAATCAATCGCGCTCAATTCAATTGGAGGCGTCTTTGGGGGGAGCCGATTGGATGGGTTTGGCTCTCCGCTTTTTTACTGCATTTAGTGGCCCTTTTTTGCGTTCAAGATTTCGTTTTTTTTAAAGGGATGAGTACGGAGGCTCACGGGCTTTTTATTGCTCAGAGTCTACGATTTCCAGAAAGTGAAAAAATCGAATCGAATGTTAATTCGGTTCGTGAGCTCGAGGTTCCGACCGCTCCCTCAAAATTAACTGCTCCCCCTCTAGATAACAAAAAGGTGGAGACAAAAATAGTGGATGTTCCTCAATGGAATCCTCTTGCTCAGTTGCCTAGCGGAGTTCCTCAAGCAGAGATTAAGGAGGAGGAGTCCTCTTCTCCAGGGAGTTCCGGCGTCAAAATATGGGAATTGAAAAGTCCTGTTAAAAAAGTTATTTTTTTGATCGATGTTTCGGGGACCATGTGGAAAGAGATCGAGGGGAAATATGGATATCAATTGGCTCAAGAGGAGGTGATGTATTCGATAAAACGAATGCCTCCGGAGATCTTTTTTAATATTATTTATTACTCCGATTCCACCTCGATGATGGCGCAGGAGCTTATTGCCTCTACTCCAGAAAACAAAGAGCTGGCGAGACGGTTTTTAAAGCAAAAGCCAACATTGAGTGGAGCGACGGATTTTTTTAAAGGATTACAGGTCTCTTTTGAGCAGCGTCCTGAATCGATTTTTATTTTCACCGATGGTGAGACGGATATTCCTCGCTGGAAAATTCAAAATCGGATCGATGAATTAAAGGAGAAAGTAGGGCGATCGATCCCGCTTTTTGGGATCGGTTTTTTTTATGAAAAAAATCAGGAATCTTTAGATATTTTGCAAAAAATTTGCTTTATAACAGGGGGAGACTTTAAGCTGTATTTGAGTTATTCTCCCTCGATCATAAAAACAGAGAAGCAAATGCCTGTGAAGTAAAATGAAGTTCTGAATTGTTTTTGACGATTGAGTGTTTGATGTTTATTGATAAACCGTTGTGATGAGGAATGTTTGTACGAAAATGACGAAGATCATTCTGCTACTGTTTTGTGGAGGAGGGGCTTTAATCGCTCAGACTCCGCTTGATTCTATTCCTGTGGCACCGGCGGTTCCTCATTCTATCATAGAGCCGATGCTCGAGAAGGGATTTGATGGTCGATCGGACAATCCGATGATGCCGATTACCGTGTCGGTTCTCTCTCCCAAGCCCATGGAGTTGACTCCCGTCAATGAGGTCGATTTTTTCTTTCAGGTCACGAATTACACTTTGGCTCCTTATGGAAATCGGCTTCATGTGATTTTAGATAATCAATCTCCGCTTGTTGTGGATCAACTGAAGCGACCTCTGACGATGAAGGATCTTTCTCCAGGAGGACATACACTTCGAGTTTATGCGGTGAAGCCGGATGGAAGAATGGTTTCGGATTCACAGGCCTTTGCGATGATTTATTTTTATGTGATTAAGAAGGATTATCAAAATTATATTAACCCGAATACCCCTTTTTTGACTTTGAACATGCCCTCAAATGATCCCGTTGACTCTGTGTCGGAGGGGATCGTCTGGCTTGATTATCGAATCCATACCCTTTCAGATCAAGGGAAGGGATTGAAGGTCCGCTATCGACTCAGTAATATTCAAGGGATCGATGATCTTGGAAAAGGGATTTTCTGGAAAAATATGAAAGTGGGTCGTTACGACCTCATTGTGGATCTTTTAGATAGTACCGGCAATGTTCTTTCCGGTTTTTTTAATCGCGTTCAAAGAGTTTTTGAGATTCGTCCGGTTCAAAAAGCGATTACGACGACCCCCGATGCGATCCCTATTCTCCCTCAGGAGTGAGATTGAGAGAGTCTGGATTAAAACGGCTTTTCTCTTGGGTTTCCCAGTAACGAATCCAGCAGGCGCCGATCATAAGAGACCAAGCACAGGTATAAGCCCAAAAGAGGGTCGCAATAATACTTCCCCAAGTGCCGTGGAGGATGCTTTGACTCCAGATAAGTTTAATAATCCAAGTGAAGCCCACACTCGTGAGTAGCCATCCGAGGGAGGCAATCCAAGCTCCCTGGCATAGTCGTTTTGTGTTCAATGGGTGTTTTGCTGAGATTCGATAGGTGAGCCAGAGTGCTCCGTAGAGAAGAAAGAAGAGAAGTCCGTATTGAATCATTTTCCAAAGAAGAGAGGCTAAAAAATGGAACCAAACTTTTTCACTGAGAAGTTGAAGAGCGAGTGGGGAGATTAAAAAAACTCCGAAGGTCATAATAATCGTGACCATCCAAGCAAGGAGTAGGAATAGGGATTTGAGGGGGGGCGCTTGAACAAAATTGAGATCTTGTTCACAAAAAATAAAGTGAAGAGCACGGACGAGTTCCCGCATAAAACTGTAAGTCGTCCAAAGAGCGATGAGTGTATTAAAAGTGATGACCCCCCCTCCTGAAATCGCTTTAGCGACACCGACCAGATTATCCGCAGAGACCTTGCTTTCTGTGGGGAGCAAGTTTTTAGCAAGCCGGATCATTTCTGGAGTGAGATCCGTCGGAAAGAGATGGTGGGCAAGGGTCAAAATAACAATCAAGAAGGGAATGATCGAAAGAAGATAAAAAAAAGCGAGCGAGCCTGCAAATCCGCTGAGCCATCCCATTTTAGCATTGAGGTCCCTTCCGATCCATCTTTCGAACATCGTTCCTGTCTAGAGGAAATGAGGAGAAATTCCAAAGGGATTTTTAAAACTTCTCCTTTTAAAATCAAAAATGTAACTTTTGCGCATGTCACGTTTTTTTGTCACAGGCACCTGTACCGGCGTTGGAAAGACAAGTTATAGTGTGGAACTTATTCGTTCGTGGAGAGCGAGGGGGATTCGAGGCATTGGAGTGAAACCTTTTGCCACCGGGGATCGTGGGGATGCGCTTCGATTGCAAGAGGCGATGGAGGGTGAGCTCTCTTTGGATGAGATTAATCCCTGTTGTTGGGCCAAGCCGATGGCTCCTTGGATGGCGGCACAGCAAGAGGGGGGAGTGATTCCTTACGATGTAGTATTTCAACATACCGTTTCACTTCTTGAACAGTTTTCAGAAGTTGTCGTGGAGGGGGCAGGGGGGTGGTTGGTTCCGTTGACAAAGGAGAAAATGATCTCTGATTTTGCGAAGGAGTTGGCACTTCCCGTGATCGTGGTTGCAAGGGCAGGACTTGGAACGATTAATCAAACGTTGTTGACGGTTGAGAGTATTTTTCGTCAGGGACTTCCCATTCATGAAATTGTTTTGAATGCCTTTCCAGAGGATGATGAGAAGTTAGCTCGTTTAAATCTCGAATTTTTGATTCAAAAAACAGCACTCTCGGTTCGCTTAATTCATTTAAGCTAATTTGCTTTCAAGGGGAATCTTTTCTCTGAAAAATGATCCAATCAATTTACGAGTGGTTATTTGATATTAAAGGATTAAGGGGCCACTACCGTCCAAAATAACTTTGGATTTGAAAGGTGAATTAGAGGAGGGGGATTGAAATTCTAAAACAGTTCTCACGCAACGCCGCTACGCCGCAACGTCAGAAAGGGAGAGGATCATGAGCTCTTTCCTATCGGCGCCTCCTTTGTCGGCTGC
>CAMCYL010000080.1 GCA_945883905.1 Akkermansia muciniphila
CCCTCCCTTCATACAAAAACAATCCGAGAATTTCCCTTAGAGAGGATCGTGAGCTCTTTCCGAGGAGAGGTGAAACCGAGCCCCTAAAGAGAAACTTGATCGTTTTTTGAAAATCCTTTTTTCAAAGAAACGGGAGAGATTCTCTTTAGGCGGCAGCTGACGAAGGAGGCGCCGAAAGGAAAGAGCTCATGATCCTCTCCCTCTCTGACGTTGCGGCGTAGCGTCGTTGCGCGAGAACTGCTTTAGGATTTCAATCCCTCTCCTCTAATCCACCTCTCAAATCCAAAGTTGTTTTGGAGGGCTTTGGGTTAAATCCCTCCAGAGAAGCGAGAGAGATTCCTGCCTCCATACCTTCCTTAGAGCGTTTTAATGCCTTTTTAAAGGGTGGTCAGATAAAGCGCGATATGACCGAGGATCCAATACAGATGAGCCCATAATCGAATCGGTCGCTCTTGAACCGCCGAAAGTCCTAACGCAAACAAAATCGAGAGCACGCACCACCCCATCACAAATGAAGACCAATCCCCAAAAGCATCCATAAACCCAACCGCTTTCATCAATAAACCGGTTTGAAAGATAATCCAACTGTTGAAGATCGTCTGACAAAGCGCATGAGCCCTCGAAATCTCACAAAGAACATCGAGTCGATTTACATGAAAGGGAAAAAGTCCGACACGTAGCACTAAAAAAGCGATCAGTAACCACGCCTCGAAATCTCCATGATGTTGAAAGTGATCGATCTCCCTCCAGTTCGTAATTCCTGTTCCCCCAATAAAAACGAAAAACAAGATTAATGAAACAAATTGAACTCCAGCAGTATGAAAAAAAATCTCCCGCCGACGTTCCCCGTTTCCATTCACTAATGCATAAAGCCCCCAAACGAACTCCAGCGTAAGAACAACAAGCAAAGGCCAAATGGCCGTGGACCAAAACAAGAGAAAGACTCCCCCCAACCAAAGGAGGGAAAACACCATTGGAGGAACCGGTCTCCACTGGTGTTTGAACTCAAAGTCTCTCCTTCCACAAAAGGGTAAGATCCATGAAAGAATACTAAAAATTAAAAATCGAATCAAAACGCCGATTCCTTGGATGGCAAAATCGAGCCATAAAATCGCCGATCCAACCGAATCTAAAAATCCTTTTACAAACGACATATCTAAAATCGTAACGAGAGAATCGAATCCACCAATAAAAAAACGATGTAAAAAATTATCCGATTCGCAGCGGCTTCGAAAGCCCCTTTTGATTCATCGAATGAGTCAAGGCCACCGCAAGCGCATCCGCGGCATCTGGCGGTGGGGTTTGACTCATCTTCAGCAAGGCCCGAATCATAAATCCGACTTGACCCTTACCTGCCTGTCCCATGCCGGTCACAGAGGCCTTCACCTTTCGCGGCGCATACTCGTAGATGGGAAGAAGGCAACTCGCACAAGCGATCAAGGCCGCCGCACGCGCCGCCCCCATCGCGATTGCCGTCTGAAAATTTTGAACAAAAATAATCCCCTCAACCGCAACCTCATCCGGCTCATGCTTTAAAATAATCTCTTTAAACTCCTCCGTGATCTTAAGAAGACATGTCGTCTGAGAGACTTTAGGAGGATTTTTAATAACGCCACATTCAATAAATCGATGGACTTGACCATTCGATTCGATCAATCCATAACCCGTGTTCCTCATCGCAGGGTCAATTCCCAGAATTTTCATTCCGACTGTCCGTACCGATTATACTCTTCGTAAGGACCTTTTTGCATGACCGTGATTCCATACGCTTGACCCGTTTCGTTCTTCTTATCCTCTCCTCGTGAGCCGCCAAAATTGATCTCAACGCAGCAAAGTTTAGTTTTATAAAAAGCACAATAATCATTCACTTTTTCATCCGCCATTTTACTGAAAATCTTATTTGCCTCCTTCTTCTGCATTTTATGATGAATGCCATTGGATAAAACCCAAAGAATCTGATCCCCCCTCCAAGGACTTTTAAAATTCTTAACAAATTTCATTAAGTGCCAGTCCAATGTCCCATCCATAAAACTAACACCACAAAGCTTATCCATTTCAAAGAAAAAGACCCAATTCCATTGATACATGAGTCCTGTTAGCTTTTCTGAAAACTCAATGCGCACTTGGGGTTTGCCGTAAATCGAGGTCGCTACCTCCTCTGAACTCCGTAAGGGAATTCCAAACAAATGAACATCCGGATCAATTTCATTCGTTTTTTTAGCTTCAAAAGGGGCGGCAATCTCCTCGATAAGTCCAGCCTCTTGAGCCGGAGAAATGAGGGTCAAAACAAGTATAAAAAACAAAATCGCTTTTTTATTCATATCCCTTAATCTGCCCCCCCTTAAGAAAACTGAAAAGCATCAAATATGACTACCCCCTATCCCGCCGACTACGAACAATATTGGCTCAAGCTCGCTCTCCGCCACTTTAAAACGACCGAGGTCAATAAAGCAATCCTTGCCCTTGAACCGGCCGTTCGTTATCTCAGCGATCAATTTACAACCCAAAGAAGTGAAGACTTTGCTCACTACTCCGAAGATCCTGAGCTCCTGCTCGCTTACGGAATGTTCTTTTTTCCTCAGACCTATTCACGGGTCCGTTTTCCCTTGGAAGAACTCATTCGTTTTACCCCATGGCGTCCTAAAACAGAGACCCCCTTTCAAATCCTCGATATGGGCTGTGGACTCGGTGCCGCTAGTCTCAGTATCGCTGATTTCTTTCCCGGTCAAAGCACTAAAATTATTGGATGGGATCAATCCCCCAGCAGCCTTAAGCACTTTGAGTCCATCGCCCGTGATCGTCGAATCGATCTTCACACCTTTAATAAAGATCTCCATCGCCTGCCGATTAAAGTCAAACCGCACATATCCGACCTCGTCCTCATGAGTTTCTCCCTTAACGAACTCTTTCAAAACGTCGAACCGGAACTCTCTTGGCTGGAATCCCTTTGGAGTCTTGTTCAAGAAGAGGGACTCCTTCTGATTATCGAGCCCTCCCTTCATCAAACTCCGGTTCGATTAGAAAAAATCCGAGAATTCTTTAGAGCTCAATCCAATTCAAATATCCTTGCCCCCTGTCTCCACTCCGAGAGTTGTCCGTTGCTTAAAAATGTAAAAACACAATGTCATGAAGTTCGACATTGGAGCCCTCCCGAAAGCCTACGAATTCTTAATAAAGGCCTCTTCCGAGAAATCTCGCTTTTAAAATTCAGCTTTCTTGCCATTCAAAAGTCAACCATTCCCAAAAAAGAGTTAAATCCTCAAGTCACCCGAATGATCTCCCCCATGCTCGATGAAAATGGCAAAACAATCTTCCACGGTTGCTCTGGAGATGGAATCGCTCGTCGACATGAAATTCTTCATCGTCATATGACCAAACCAGAAAGACAAGCGCTTCTTCAAGTCGAACGAGGAACCCGACTCCAACTTCCCGATTATGAAATCGTCGGAAAACCGGAGGCCTTCCGGATCAAAAAGATCATTCAATCCTAAATGTTTTGAACGGCAGTGAAAAATAGTCATTGGTGTCCAAAACAAAAAAAACTTAAATACATTGTCTCACGCAACGACGCGACGACGCCACGTTAAATCCCTACTCTCCCACTCGTTCTGACCACGGCTCTTACGAGCCTTCTCCCTATTTTTTAAAAAGTTCTCGAAAACGAGCTTTCGATCTCTTTTTAAAAACAGGAACCTATCGCTTACGCTCTTGGGATCAGAACTCCCTCCCATTTCATAAAAAAAAATCCGAGAGTTTTCTGTAGAGAGGATCGTGAGCTCTTTCCGAGGAGAGGTGAAACCGATCCCCTCCAGAGAAACTCGATCGTTTTTTGAAATTCCTTTTTTCAAAGAAACGGGAGAGATTCTCGGGAGGCGGCGGCCGACGAAGGAGGTGCCGAAAGGAAAGAGCTCACGATCCTCTCCCTCTCTGACGTTGCGTCGTTGCGTCGTTGCGCGAGAACTGCTTTAGGATTTCAATCCCCCTCTTTCATTTCCCCTCTGAAATAAATTATATTTTGGACAGGAGAGGCTGTTCATCTATCTCAGGAACTCTCCATTTCCTAAAAATCCCTTCCGATATTGCAGGGGTGTAATCTGGAATTGCTTGCGAAACTCAACCGTAAAATAGGCCTGATCACAGGCGCCACAATCCAATGCGATTTTAGAAATCGATTCCTGGGTTTCAGATAAAAGCCGACAAGCCTCGTTCATCCTGAGATTCTTTAAATAAGTCGAGGGAGTCATCCCAATCTCTTTATGAAAGCGTCGCTCCAACGCACTCACGGAAAGACACGCAATTTTTGCCAACTCCTTCATCTTGATCTTCTCTGCAAAGTTCTCCTGAAGATAACGCAACGACCTCGCAACCTCCATGGAGGCCATACTCAACAATCCCTCCGGCCCTAATTTTCGAGTATATCCAATGAGGCCAACGATCTTTCCCTCAAGTGAACGTAACGGAAGCTTTGTCGTTAAATGCCAAAAAGAATGGTTTCCCTCTTTCGACAATAACTCCACCTGTCTCACGAGCGATCTTCCCTTAAAGACCTCTCGATCCTGACTTTGAAACCGCAAAGCTAAAAACAGCGGAACAAAATCAAAATCGCTTTTCCCCTCAATTTCATCCAAATGATGAACTCCCATCAACCGTAAATGTGCCGGATTTGAAAAAATAAATTTTCCCTCTAAATTCTTAAGATATACGTAATCTCCAACTCCCGCTAAAAGAGTTAAAAACGGGGTATAATCAAATCCATTCAACAATAAGCTCATTTTCCATTAAAGCCGATAAAACAATAAAATACAACTGTTCTTCAAAAGATTTTTTGCTCTCAATCCGTATGCTTTAAAGATGCGAAATCCAAAAGCCCTCTCCCCCCTCGACCGAATGCTCTGGCTCTCTCATCAACTCGGAGATGAAACCCGAGGACTTGCGATATTAGGAGAGGGAAATACCTCCACTCGTATTGATTCCCAACAATTCATAGTTAAAGCCAGTGGGTCAACTCTCGGAAATCTCCAACCGCAACAAGCCACTGCTTGTAATTCAAAATCGCTCCTCAACTTACTCAAAATCAAAAAAATATCCGACCAAGAGGTCGACCAAGCCCTGCTCGATAGTCGCATCGACCCCAAAGCCTTAAAGCCCTCGGTCGAAGCCGTCTTTCATGCCTACCTGCTTTCGCTTCCCGATGTCCATTTCGTCGGACATACCCACCCCATTGCAGTGAATCAACTCCTCTGCTCAGGAAAAGGAAAACTCTTTGCTGACAAGCGCCTCTTCCCCGATCAGATCGTCTGTTGCGGAGCCTCCTCCGCTTTGGTCCCTTATACCGATCCCGGACTCATTCTCGCGAAAACAATACGTACTCAAGTCGAAAAATTTATCGACCACACCGGAACGCTCCCCAAAACAATCTTGATCGAAAACCATGGTTTGATCTGCATCGGAAAAACAGAAAAAGAGGTCCTCGCCTCAACACTGATGGCAGAAAAATCAGCCAAAATTATGGTCGGTGCCTTAAGTGTAAATCCAAAAGGGGCCGTCTATCTCACCGCCACTCAAGTCCAACGAATTGCAGGACGCCCTGATGAACATTACCGTCAAAAAATCTTGAACCAATCATAATCAGGCGTGATTAAAATAACTCTTTTGATGATTCAAAGATTAATTGAGGAGAATTCTCCATCGACCGCCTGATTATCTTTTTTATCCTTTCGATCTATTTTTCAACAAAGACGATTATTTTACTGTTTTAAAACTCAAATAAGAGCGATTATGAAAACGACTCAAACTCACGCTTACCCTAAAATTGGAATTCGACCAACGATTGATGGTCGCCTCGGAGGCGTTCGTGAATCGCTGGAAAAACAGACGATGGGGCAGGCCCTTTCAGTCTCTGAACTCATTTCCAAACATCTGCGATATCCCAATGGTCAACCGGTGGAATGCGTCATCGCTGAAACAACCATCGGAGGCGTTACAGAGGCCTCTCTCTGCGCCGAAAAATTTAAACGAGAAAACGTCGGAGTCTCTCTCACGGTCACTCCTTGCTGGTGCTACGGATCGGAGACCATGGATATGGATCCTCAAATTCCCAAAGCGGTCTGGGGCTTTAACGGAACAGAACGCCCAGGGGCCGTTTACCTTGCGGCCGTACTTGCAGGACACACTCAAAAAGGAATTCCCGCTTTTGGAATTTATGGACGAGATGTCCTCGACGCCTCCGATACCCGGATCCCGAAGGATGTAGAAACTAAAATTCTCAGTTTCGTCAAAGCCGGACTCGCCGTTGCCCTCATGCGAGGAAAATCCTATCTCTCCATTGGCGGAACCTCGATGGGAATCGCCGGCTCCATGATCGATAGCGATTTCTTTGAGGATTACCTCGGAATGCGTGTCGAAGCGGTCGATATGAGTGAAATCTCCGGTCGTATTCAAAATAAAATCTACGACGAAAAAGAATACAAAAAAGCCCTTCAATGGGTCAAAGCCCATTGTAAAGAGGGAAAAGATTACAATAGCCCTAAGACGCGTCGATCTCGAACACAACTCGACCAAGAGTGGGAAACCTCCGTTAAAATGACTCTCATCGCCCGAGATCTCATGGTCGGGAATCCAGCACTCAAAGAAAAAGGATTCGCAGAACAGGCCCAAGGACACAACGCCATCGCCGCAGGATTTCAAGGTCAACGCCAATGGACCGATTATTTTCCAAACGGCGATTTCATGGAGGCAATACTCTGCTCCTCCTTCGATTGGAATGGACCCCGCCCCCCTTACATGATGGCAACTGAAAATGATGCCCTCAATGCCGTCTCCATGCTTTTCGGAAATCTTCTAACCAATACCGCCCAGATTTTTGCCGATCTGCGCACTTATTGGAGTCCTCAAGCGGTCAAAAGAATCACAGGCTATCAATTGCGAGGCGCAGGCTCCGGAGGTCTTCTCCATTTAATAAATTCCGGACCCGCCGCATTAGATGGAACCGGCGAGCAAAGCGATAAAAAGGGCAATCCCGTTTTTAAACCCCACTGGGAACTTTCCGCTCAAGATATCGAAAAATGCCTCAAAGCAACCTCCTGGCATCCCTCGATCACGGAATATTTTCCAGGAGGAGGAATCTCCACACGCTACCGCACGAGAGGGGGAATGCCCGTGACGATTCTTCGACTCAATTTAGTCAAAGGCCTCGGAGCCGCCCTTCAACTGGCCGAAGGATATACCGTCGAACTCCCTAAAAAAGTCCACGATATTCTCGACGAACGAACGAATCCAACCTGGCCCACGACCTGGTTCGCTCCCATTCTCACTGGAAAAGGCTCTTTCCGAGATACCTACGACGTGATGAACAACTGGGGAGCAAACCACTGCGTCATGTGCCATGGTCACGTCGGAGCCCTTCTCATCACCTTAGCCTCGATGCTCCGACTCCCTGTTTATATGCATAACGTTTCTGCAGAGAGAATCTTCCGCCCAAGTGCTTGGAACGCCTTTGGAACCTCAGAAATCGAGGGAGCAGACTATCGTGCCTGTGCAAATTACGGTCCTCTTTATCGATAAATATCCTCCCCAAAACAAGTCATGACCCCTCAAACCGCTCTCTTTAAAACAAAGGATGGCAAAAATCATCTTTTTACATTTGCCTTCATTTGCTCCCTCTTCTTTTTGTGGGCTTTTTGCAATAGCATGATCGACTCGATGGATAAACACTTCCAAGACTTTCTCCATCTCTCCAAACGAGAATCCGCCTGGGTTCAGTTCGCTCACTACCTCGGCTATTTTTTAATGGCCCTCCCCGCAGGATGGCTCACCCAAAAACTCGGCTATAAAAATGGAATTCTCTCCGGACTCCTCATTGTTTCCCTCGGAGCACTGTGGTTTATTCCGGCCACTAAAATCGCCACTTTTTGGGCCTTTCTCCTCGGCGTTTGTATCATCTCCATGGGACTCACCTTTTTAGAGACCATCGCTAACCCTTACGTCACTGTTCTTGGACCCGCAAAATACGCAGCCACCCGAATTAATCTCGCTCAATCCTTTAATGGACTCGGATGGCCCCTAGGCCCTTTAGTCGGAGGACTCTTTTTCTATGCCTCCGAATCGGCAGGGGGTGCAGAAGCCGCCAACGAAACCCTCTGGATTCCTTATGCCGGAATTGGTGTTTTTGTCTTTATTCTCTTTCTCCTCTTTTTATTTGTAAAACTTCCTGATTTAGTCGGAGAAGAGATCGATCAAACAAAAACTGATTCAACCTCTGCCGCCTCTGAAAATCAAACGATTCGCTATACCTTCATGCTCTTAAATCTATTTGTTTTAAGCTTTGCAATCGCCACAATCCTCATCGCCTTTTGCTCCATTTTTAATTTAAACACTCATACCCTTCATTGGATTTTCGCAATAACGGTGATTCTCCCCTCCCTTTATGGAGCCTTCCATTTGAAATCGCTAAACCAGAACATCTCCCCCCAAAATGTCTGGTCCTACCCTCATTTTTCAGGGTCAACAATTGCGCAGTTTTTCTATGTCGCCGCTCAAGCCGGAACCTTCGCTTTTTTCATGAACTATGTCACAGAGGAGCTTCCTCCCCTTCCTGAAATTTTTCACGGAAGTTGGATTTTAGGAGGCGCTGAGGGATCCATTCTCAAAGGAGAGACCTGGAAAGTAACAGAAAGAGGGGCCACTAAACTGCTCTCCATTGCTTTTGGTCTTTTTATTTTAGGCCGTTTCACAGGAGCTTCATTGCTTAAAAAATACCCTGCCCATCATATCCTTGGAATCTACGGACTGATCAATGTCATCTTAATGTTGATCGTGACCCTTCAATTCGGATGGATCTCCGTAATCGCTCTTTTCCTCTCCTTCTTTTTCATGTCCATCATGTACCCAACGATCTTTGCCCTTGGAATCTTTGGACTCGGAGAAAAGGCAAAAGTCGCCTCCTCCTTCATCGTTATGGCGATCATGGGAGGAGCCATCCTTCCCAAAGCGATGGGCTGGTTCGGCGACCACTATAATATGTCAATCGGATTCATCGTTCCCATGTTCTGCTTCATCGTCGTCTCCATTTACGGATTCATTTGGAGTAAATTGAGCCTTAAGTCTCTATAACAACCTAACATCCAAGAGATTAGGTAAAAAATGAAATTCTAAGGGAAGAATTGACTCTAATGGAGCGCCGACCGCCGGGCGGCATGGGTGAAGGGCGGTATTTTGACTTTTCCTCCTCGTCCTCAAATTTTTCCCCATATCCATGCCGCCCAGCGGTCGGCGCTCCATTGAAATCCAACTGCGCAACTGTGCCATTCCCGATTCCATCAGGACAGTGCTCAAAAGAACGCAGGGAAGCAGGAGAACATTGTCTTTCCTTCTGCCTCATGGTTAACTTCTCTCCACCCTATGACTCTCGCTCTTCTTATTCTTCTTGCCGCAACTTTAATCGGTGTTGTCGTTCAAATCATTCGTCAAAGTGCTCAAGGGGCCCAACAGCAACTCCAATCCTCCGAACAGATCGCGGGACTCCGTGAAAATCTCCTGAAAACGCTTTCGGAAAATCAACTTCAAGTCAGTACTCTCACCCAACAAAACATGGGAGAGGTTCGCGAAGAGATGCGAACCTCCATCACTCAACTCCAATCCTTCACCCACCAACGCCTTCAAGAGATCCAGTCCCAAGTCCAGACCCAACTCAAACAAAATCTCGATCAAAATTTCGGAGCCTTCCAAGAGATGAACAAAGGCCTCGCCTCCCTCCAATCCAGCGCCGGACAAATGCTTCAAATTAGTCAACAAGTCAACGAACTCAATCATCTCCTCGCCTCGCCTAAGCTCCAAGGAAACTTTGGCGAAATCGTCCTCGAACAACTCCTCTCCGATATTCTTCCCCTCGCCTCCTATCAACTCCAACCAAAACTTGCCGAAGGATGTCAACCGGATGCCGTGATTCAACTCCAAGAACAGTTTCTCTGTATCGACTCCAAATTCCCCAAAGATCGCTATACCATTCTCATTAACGAATCCATCACCCCCGATCAACGGACTCAGGCGCTCAAAGAACTCTCTCAAACGGTTCGCGGAATGATTAAAGAGGTCGCCCAAAAATATATTCGACCCGATCTCAAAACCGTCGATTTCGCCCTCCTCTTTATCCCCAGCGAAGTCCTTTACTACGAACTCCTCCGCATGAGTGAAATCACCGAGCTCTGTCGAAAATCAAAGGTCACTCTTTCCTCCCCCAATACCGTCGCCGCCCTCCTCCATTCGATCGCCCTCGCCTTCCGTAACCATGAGATGCAAAAAAACGCCCTCGATCTCATCGTGCAAATTCAAGATCTACACAAACACTTCGAAGGATTCCGCGGTGACTTCAACAATCTCGGCAAACGAATCGCTCAAGCTCAAGAGGATTTCCTCAAAGCCCAACGGGACCTCGACCGCTTCGACCGCTCCATCGCCCGTATCCAAGAGGGAAATACAATCCAAGATTAAGTACCCCTCCTCAAAATCACCTATAAAATCCAGAGTTGTTTTGGACGGATATGGAAACAGGGGTGCAAATGAGGTTAGCTGGTAAACTGTTTAAAAAAAGCTCCCTAAGGCTTTCAGAGGAATAAAAGGGATTTAAAATGGGGGAAAAAGTAGGCTTTAAATCACTACCAGCCAAAAACAGAAAATCATAAAGACATTTTCTCGCGCAACGACGCGACGTAAGAAAGAGCTCAAGATCCTCTCTCTGGGAAATTCTCTAATTGTTTTTGTATGAAGGGGGAAAGTTCTGACCCTACTGATCAGATCGGGGGATAGAACGAGGGGGAGGTAAGGATTTAACGTTGCGTCGTCGCGGCGTTGCGTGAGACACTGTTTTAGAATTTCAATCCCCCGTCTTGGATTGGGTGAAAATAAGTTTGACGGGTATTCATGAGATCATGAGTATTTACGAAAACAGTTTTCTGCTTTTTTTTGTTTTTGATAAGTC
>CAMCYL010000081.1 GCA_945883905.1 Akkermansia muciniphila
TAATTCAGGATTGAGTCCAAACTCAATCGATTCTGTTTTATATCTCTTGATCCATTGCGTGACTCCGCGACCTTGGCGGTTAACACTCCCATTCCTATTCCTGCTTCCGTGCCTTCCTTAGAGAATTCCTAATGACGAATCTGGGTTTATCCCAATGTGCTACCGCTTCCATCGCTGCCTCTATGATTTGACCTGCTTGATCTCATCCCCTTTGACATGGGCATGGACTTTCGGCTTTGCTCCTCCCGCAGAACTCCCTTCGACCAAAAAAGAAAGAATCTCTTTCGCTTTCCCTTCGATCTTTTTTCCCTCCCATCCTGACTTCAATGATCATTTGACCCTCCTTCGTCCTCTTTGCCGTTGTCTGACCTCGACTAATTGAGCAATAGATTGAATCGGAAGCGGTTTAAATAATTCCTCCAATTCCTGTTGCCGATGAATCACGGAGGCGATTTTATAAAAGCGACCCAGCGATACTTTGCCGGTTCTTTCAAAAATCTGGTACGTCGCAAATTTGATCCCGGCTCTCTTGCACATCTCTTGCTGCGTATAGCCACGCTCCAGCCGAAGCGCCTTACATCGTTGCCCCATTAATTTTAGATAATCCTCCAAAAACATTGCCATTGATCAAAGCTACTCTAAAATTTAAAAAGTAAAATAATATGCGATAATTAGTAATTTATTGATAACAATTATTATATTATCTGTTTTTATAAATCGGTCAAAGACCGACACCAAGTCTTTAGTTTTGGGTGCTTTCTGCGATGAGTTCTGAGATGAATTCCCAGCGGCGATTTTTCTCTTCGAGTTCTGCTTCTAGATTGGTGAGTTCACGGTTGAGATCGAGGGCTTGGCCTCCTTGTTTGTAGGTCTCGTGGCTTTCAAGTTGGGCGGAAACGGCTTTTTTGCGGCTTTCTAAATCGGCGATATCGGTTTCGATTTGAATCAGATCGGTTTTTGCTGTTTTTTTAGCGGCTGATCGGGCTTGTCGTTCTTCGGCCTCTTTCCGTTTTTGCTCTTTTGTTTTGAAGGTGGAAGGGGCTTTTACTTTTTCAGCGATGAGCTCTTGAGGGCGACTGTCGGATAGTTTTTCCCCTGCGACGAGAGCATGTTTAGCGGAGACGGCGTTTGATTTTTCGAGATAGTAATCGTAGTCACCGGAGTAGGCGGTTAATTTTCCTCCGCTGATGTGGAGGACTTGTTGGGCGAGAGCGCGGATGAAATAGACATCGTGACTAATAAAGACGATGGTTCCTTCGTACTGTTTAAGGGCTTGGATGAGGGCGTCGATACTGGCCATATCTAAGTGGGTGGTCGGTTCATCCATGAGGAGGAGATTCGGGGGATCGAGGAGGAGTTTGACGAGGGCGAGGCGAGATTTTTCTCCTCCGGAGAGAACGGAGGTTTTTTTATAGGCATCATCTCCTGAAAAGAGGAAGGAGCCGAGAACGGTTCGTGCAGCGACTTCAGGAACCGGTTTGGAGATACTCATGACCTCTTGGAGAACGGTTCGATTGGGGTTGAGCATTTCGACTCGATTTTGAGAGAAGTAACCGACGAGGGCGTTGTGTCCGAGGGTGCGTTTTCCTTGTTGGATTTCGAGGGCTCCACCGAGCAGTTTAAGGAGAGTTGATTTACCGGCTCCGTTGGGGCCGACGAGAACAGTGCGGTTTCCTCGTTCTGCCTCAAAATTAATACCTTGATAGACGATGAGATCGCCGTAGGCGTGGTGAACCTCCTCGAGGGCGATGACGCGTTGACCGCTTCGAGGGGGTTGAGGGAACCGGATATTGATTTTTTTATCGGAGGTTTCAGGAGCTTCGAGTTTCTCCATTCGATCGATCTGTTTGAGTTTACTTTGAGCTTGAGAGGCTTTACTGGCTTTGGCTCGGAAGCGATCGGCAAATTCTTGGAGGCGTTGAATCTCTTTTTGTTGATTTTGAAAAGCGGAGAGTTGACGGGCCTCGCGTTCGGCGCGTTCTTGGACGTAGTCGTCGTAGTTTCCACGATAGATATGAAGCGTTTGATTACGGAGTTCGAGGATTTGATCGACGAGGGCATTGAGGAAGGAGCGATCGTGGGAGATCATGAGAATCGCTCCGGGATAGGATTGGAGGTAGGTTTCAAACCATTGAAGGGATTCGAGATCCAAGTGATTTGTCGGTTCATCGAGCATGAGGAGATCGGGCTCCATGACGAGGAGTCGGGCGAGATGAGCGCGCATGACCCATCCTCCGCTCATCGTTTTGGCTTTGCGATCGAAGTCACTATCTCGAAAGGCGAGTCCTTTGAGGATTCGTTTCGCTTTGGGTTCGAGTTGATAGGCACCGAGTTCTGCGAATTTACCTTGAGCGTCGTGATATTCTTCAGTGTCCGTGGCACCGGTTCGGTCCCCTTCGGAAAGAATATGACGGAGGCGTTCGTGTTCCGGGGAGATATTGGTTGCGAGTTCAAGAACCGTTTCATCGCCGATGACTGTGGTTTCTTGGGGAAGGTATCCGAGTGTGGCGTAACGGTCGAGATTGACCGTTCCTTCATCGGGAGGGGTATTTTTGAGAATGATGGAGAAGAGGGTTGATTTGCCTGCTCCGTTTGCTCCGACAAGTGCCATTCGATCCCCTGTATTGACTTGGAGAGAGATCTCTTCGAAGAGTGTTTTATGGGCATAGGCTTTACTGACTTTAGAGAGCGTGAGCATAGGAGGGCGGAGGGTAATGATAGAATGGAAAGAGGCAAGTCAAAGGTCAGGGGTGAGAGAGGATCGATTCTTGGGATAAAAAGAATCATTTCATTCAAGGAATACTTTACATTGAGATTTGAGTTATGCAGAATTCCCGTCATGTCGACCACCAAAACAACCCCAAAAAAGAGTTCGTTCAATGTGAGTACTACTAAGTTGCTACCTCAGCAGAGCCCCCAAGATCGTTTAGATCTGTTGAAGCAGATGCTTTTAATTCGTCGATTTGAGGAAAAAGCAGCTCAAGCGGCGACGCAGAAGAAGATTAAAGGTTTTTGTCATCTTTATATTGGACAAGAGGCTTTGGCGGTTGGAACGATTTCGGTATTGAATCCTCATGATGCGGTGATTACGGCTTATCGGGATCATGGTCACGGTTTAGCACGGGGAATGTGTCCTCAGGCCTGTATGGCAGAGCTTTTTGGGAAGGGGACGGGATGTTCTCGTGGAAAGGGGGGATCGATGCATTTTTTTGATGCAAAGAGGCATTTTTATGGCGGGCATGGAATTGTTGGGGGACAGACTCCACTGGGATTAGGCCTCGCTTTTTCTCAGAAGTATAAAGGGGACGGGGGGGTGACTCTCTGTTATTTGGGGGATGGGGCGGTGAATCAAGGCCCGTTTCATGAGTCGTTGAATTTGGCGGCACTTTGGAAGCTACCGATTATTTATATCATTGAGAATAATGAGTGGTCGATGGGAACCAGTTTAGCGCGTTCTTCTGCGGGACTTCCGTTAGTGAATCGGGCACAGGCCTATGATATGGCAGGGATTGTGGCGAATGGGATGGATGTTGATGATGTTCGGGCCAAGACAGCAGAGGCGGTTCATCTGGCACGTACAGAGAGTCAGCCGACTTTAATGGAGATTAAGACCTATCGTTATCGGGGGCATTCGATGTCTGATCCTGGGAACTATCGGACAAAAGAGGAGATTGAGAAGCACAAGCAATTTGATCCGATTTTGAGTTATCGTTCGCGTTTAATGGAGGAGCGGATCATGGATAATCCGACTTTTGATCAACTGGACGCAGAGGCGCAAAAAATCTCTCAAGAGGCCTATGATTTTGCGGATAAGAGTCCGGAGCCTGAGATTGAGACGCTTTGGGAGGATATCTTTACTCCTGAGGATCAGATTCCGCCGTTGGAGCATCGGGGACGTTTTCATCGTTAATTTTGAAATCAATTTTGAGAGTTATATTTGAATTAAACTGAGTTTTTTATGCCTGAAATATTATATCGAGAAGCGTTGAATCAAGCGATGGCGGAGGAGATGGAGCGGGATGACCGTGTATTTCTGATGGGAGAAGAGGTGGCGGAGTATAATGGGGCTTATAAAGTTTCGGAGGGATTGCTTAAGAGATTTGGTCCTAAGCGAGTGATTGATACGCCGATTAGCGAGTGTGGATTTACGGGGTTGGGAATTGGGGCGGCGATGCATGGTCTCCGTCCGATCGTTGAGTTTATGACATGGAGTTTCTCCCTCGTGACTTTTGATCAGATTGTGAATAATGCGGGTCAGATCCGTTATATGTCCGGCGGACAATTTTCAGTACCGATTGTTTTTCGAGGGTGTTCTGGGGGGGGGTTAAGAGTCGGAGCAACTCATTCTCATACCCCGGAGAACTGGTATGCGGGGGTTCCGGCTTTGACTGTGATCTCTCCTGCTTTTCCGGATGATGCCAAGGGATTATTGAAGAGTGCGATTCGAAGTAATAATCCGGTCTGTTTTTTAGAGAATGAAAAACTTTATGGATTTAAAGGAGAGGTTCCTGAGGGGGATATATTAGTGCCGATTGGCAAGGCAAAGATTCGTCGGGAGGGGGGAGATATTACGTTGGTATCCAATAGTCTTTCGACTCACCTTGCGCTTGCGGCGGCTGAAAAACTGGCTGCGGAAGGGATTCATGCCGAAGTGATTGATTTACGAACGATTAAACCGCTTGATTTTGAAACGATAGCGGAGTCGGTTTGTAAAACGAATCGGTTAGTGATTGTTGAAGAGAATAAGCCCTTTTGTGGTTGGGGGGCTCAAGTGGCTTATCAGGTTCAGCGGGAGTTGTTTGACGAACTTGATTCGCCCGTGATTCGGGTGACGGGACTGGATGTACCGCAGCCCTATAACAGTTTTCTGGAAGATGCCGTGATGCCAAGTGAGATCCGGATTATGGAAGCGGTACGGGAGTCGCTCGCTTAAATTGAGAGATTAAACTTTTAGGGAAAAGGGATATTTTATGGCTAAAGAAATTTTGATGCCGGCGTTGAGTCCGTCGATGACTGAGGGAACTCTTGTAAAGTGGTTTAAAAAAGAGGGGGAGGCGGTGAAGTCGGGAGAGATGATCGCTGAAGTGGAGACGGATAAAGCCGTTTTGGAGATGGAGGCCTTTGATTCCGGTATTTTGAAAAAGATTCTCTGTGAACCTGGAACTAAAGTGGCGGTGAATACCGTGATGGCCGTTTTAGGGGCAAAAGAGGAGGTCATCGATTATTCGGTTTATACTGCCAAGGCTCCTGTTGCTGTGGCTGTTGCGACTTCTGTTCCCGTAGCCTCGGTTGCTTCGGATTCGGCACCCGTGTTTTCTAAATCGCCTCTTCCAGTGACCGGTTCCTCTTCGGTTTCAAGGGCGAATGGCAGAGTGAAGGCCTCTCCGTTAGCGAAGAAAATTGCGTCGGAAATGGGGATTTCGGTGGCTTATATTAATGGGACGGGACCTGGAGGTCGAGTGATCAAGCGGGATGTACTATCCTCTAAAAACTCGGGGGGAGGATCCGGAGGATGGGGGATTTATCCTTCTGGACCGATTATTAAAGATGAGCGTATTGCATTGAGTAATATGCGTCAAACAATTGCCCGACGCCTCCAAGAGAGTAAATCTCAGATTCCGCATTTTTATTTGGAGGTTGAAGTGGATGTGGAGGCGATGTTAGAGACTCGAGTGAGTTTGAATAAGGCCTTTGAAAAGCTTCCGAATCCGATCAAGTTAAGTCCGAACGATTTCGTTTTAAAGGCTGTGGCAGAGGCGCTTCGCAAAGTGCCTGCGGTGAACTCCTCGTTTGAGGGGGATAGTATTCGACAATATGGCAATGTCGCTCTTGCCTTTGCTGTGGCGATTCCGAATGGACTCATCACACCGGTCATTCAAGAGGCTCAGAATAAGAATTTAAAACAAATTGCGGATGAGGTAAAATCGTTGGCCGCTCGCGCTCGTGAGGGAAAGTTGAAGCCAGAGGAGTATACGACTGGAACTTTTACGGTTTCAAATTTGGGAATGTACGGCGTGGATCGATTTCAGGCGATCGTGAATCCTCCTCAGGCGGCGATTTTGGCTGTGGGAGCAACGGTTAAAAAGCCGGTGGTGAATAAAGCGAATCAGATTGTGGTGGGGCAGCGAATGAGTTTGACCCTTTCTTGCGATCATCGAGTCGTCGATGGAGCGGTGGCCTCTACCTTTTTAAGTGAACTCAAGCGATTGATTGAGACCCCTGCGCTGCTTTTGATCTGATTTGATTTGCAAATATCTTGCATAAATTAGTAATGAGTCGTTATGCTCTCCTTCATGGGAGTGCTCTTGAAAATACATCAAATTTCGGCGGGATATGAGGGAGCGGTAGCGATTGAGGGGATTAGTTTTGAGATTCAAGAGAATGAGATTTTAAGTTTAATCGGTCCGAATGGGGCGGGAAAGAGTACCCTCCTTAAGGTATTGGCAGGTTTATTAGTTCCTTATAAAGGGGAGATTGAGGGGGGAGAGGGTCTTAAGAAAGCTTACGTTCCTCAGCAGCGGGCTTGGGATCGGTTTTTGCCTTTGACCGTGATTGAGTTTTTATCGTTACAGCCGAAGGCATTTTGTTGGCCCTTTTTACTTTCTAAGGCGGTTAAAAAAAGAGGAATGAGGGCTTTAGAGAGAATGGGGGTCGCTGGATTAAGTAATCGAACATTGGGTCAGCTTTCTGGAGGGGAGTGTGAGCGGGTGATGATTGCTTTTGCCTTGATGTCAGAGCCGAAGTTATTGCTTTTGGATGAACCGTTGGCGGGGGTTGATATTAAGGGGGGATATGATTTTGAGAGAGTGATCCGGGATTTAAATCGTGAGGAGAAGATGAGTGTGGTGATGGTTTCTCACGATCTGCATTTGGTGAGTCATCTTTCTGATCGGGTCGCTTGTTTAAATCACTCCCTTCATCATATTGGAACTCCTGAAGCGGTGATGAAGGGGCATGTTTTGTCTGGGATTTATGGATTACCTCCTTCATCAGTACAGCATTTACGGGGTTTGGAGTCACTGGCGAGAAGGAGTCGTTCATGAGGGAGGTTTTACAATACGATTTTATGCGTTATGCGCTGATTTCGGCTGCGATTTTGGGGCCGATGTGCGCTTTTCTAGGGGTCTTTATTACACTCCGAGGAATGTCTTTTTTTAGTGATGCGGTTTCACATGCATCGTTGACGGGTATTGCGATCGCTTTTTTGATGCAGGAGTATTGGGGGTTTCCGCAGGATCTTTTTTGGGTGGTCTTGATTTTTAATTCAATTTTATCGTTGGTGATGGCTTATTTTTTTCAGCGAACGCCGCTTTCGCCGGATACGATTATCGCTTTTTCCTTTACAGGGAGTGTTGCCTTAGGAGTGATGATCATTAGTCAATTGGGTAAATATCAACAGATTGATGGATTGCTTTTTGGAGATATTTATTCGAATGGACCTCGTGATATTTTATATCAAGTCATTTTAGCGTTGGGGGTGGCTCTTTTCATTGTCTGGAATATGAAGGGATTGAGTTTAATGGTTTTGGATCGTGATTTAGCGAAATCACAAGGGTATCAGACGGAGCGATTGAATTATGCTTTTGCCTTACTAATTGCGGCGACGGTTGCGGTTGCGATTAAGATGCTGGGGACCTTGTTGTTGAGTGCTTTGATTGTGATCCCGCCAGCGGCAGCGAAAATGATTGCCCGTTCCTTTCAACAGATGCTCCTGATATCCGCATGGATTGGATTTATCGGATCGATATCTGGAGTCTTGATCTCTTATCTTGTCGATACGCCCACGGGACCGACGATTGTGATGGTGCAGTTAATCTTTCTTTTACTTGCCTGTGGCTGGAGGGCATTTCGGCGCTGAGGTAAAAACGGCAGATGATTTAACTCAGTTTTTGCATTAGGAATTTAAAAAATGGAGCGCCGCCGGCCCGCATAAGCGTCAACTTAAGAAAAATACGATGATCTCTTAGGAAAGCTTGAAAACAGGAATATTAAAAAAGAGTAACTTCACCGTTCTTTTCCTAAGAGAAATCGACCTTCGTCAGAACGACCAAGGGAATCTTTATCCTTAAGTTGACGCCCATGGTCAGTTGAAGGATCCGTGGTTCAAACTGCTTTTTCTAGATTAATAACTGACGGTGGCACCGAGGTGGAATCGTCCGTCATTTCGCTTATTTGCTCCGGTGTCTAGGAGTTGAACGCCATAATCGGCACGTAATGAAAAGTAGTTAGAGATTCGATATCGCAATCCTAATCCGACTGAGGAAAGTTCGGTATCGGGATTTTCGTTGGGAAGGAGTCTCCGGTTCATGGTGACTCCATAGTCCCAAAAAAGATATCCTTGTAAATTATCATTGAGTTCATGGAGATCTCCCCATTTGGCCATCGTGATCCATTCGCTTAAGCTTAACCGAGGACTCCAGATTTCATTACGGACGAGCCATCCTTGATCGCCGGAGCTTTCTCGTTCATCATAGCCGCGAACGGTCTCCCAGCCTCCTAAGCCGAACTGCTCACTTCCTAAAAGATTTCCGTTGGAGATTTGGTAGCGGGCCTCATTCCGCAATGAAATCCCGGCAATGAGATCCGTTTTTCGTTCTAACATGAAATTTCCATAGCGATAGTGGGAGTCGGTGTTTCTTCGATCGCCCCATTTTGTGATGTTTCCCCAATTGAATCCTCCGGTCCAACGAACGTCGCCGGTGATATCACTTCCTGAGTCGTCATAGCCGGCATAAAAACGGACGGGAAATCGGTCGCGAATCCCGATTTTAAAACGACTCCCGATCGCGGTGGTGGACCCCATGTAAAGATCGGCTTGAGAGAAGGCATTTTGATTCATCCAATCGAGTTTTTTCTTCATGTCGGGCAGGTAGAGTGAGTCGCCTCTTGATCGGGAGTGACTGCTCGGATTGTTCGATTTTCCTCCTCTTCGAAGTAGGTCTCAATTGTTTCACGAATTTGTTTTAGTCCTTGAAAGGTTAAGCGATTTTTTAAAAACGGTTTTAGTTTTTTTGTTAACTTTTCTTTTGATTTTAAGGAGAGCGAAGTTCCAATACCGGGTTCTACTTTGCGTTTTTCATTTTCGGAGCCGATCCAAATTCCTTGTAGGGGATCGACGACTGTTTCTTTCAAATGATCGGTCGATTCCTTTTCGGTTTTTTTGATGATTTCCTCTTTGATCATTCGAGGTCGGAGTTCTTCATCTGTGGGAAAGGCACGATTGTCTTTTGATTGAATGGCTTTTTGTTGTTCTTGATTAAAGGTTGGGGTCTGGGCATTGAGGAATACCACTTCCAAAACAAGGGAAAACAGGGCGAGTGATAGAGGGCTTTTGACCGACATACTGTTAAGGCAAAGTAATTATTACATAAATAAAGATAAAAACACCTATTTCTTTAAAAAGGAGAGATCAATGGCAAAAGTTATTTTTTCATTTGTGATCGATCTTTGAAATCACTAATGTCGGACTTTATTATGAGAAAGGTTGTTGTTACGGGATTGGGTTTTGTGACGAGCATTGGGAACAGTCAAGGGGAGGTTTTGAGGAGTTTGAAGGAGTGTCGAAGTGGGATTGAGTTATTTAGTGCCTTTGATAAACCGGAGATACCGGTTAAAATAGCGGGGACGATCAAAGGGTTTTCCTTTCCGACGGCCGATCGGGAGGATTGGACCTTTCCTTCGGAATATAAGATTTCTCGTGAGCAATTGCGGTCGATGTCACCGAATGCGCTGTTTGGATATTGTGCGATGATCCAGGCGATTGCAGATGCCAAGTTGAGTCCTGAACTTGTATCGAATTCTCGGACTTCGATTATGACGGCCTCGGCGGGGTCGATTTGGATGTGTTATGAGACCTCGAATACGTTAGTGACTCGGGGGGCCGCTCGGATTAATCCGATGGGGATTGTATCGGGAATTGCCGGGACCTTGAATTTCAATTTGGCGACCTGTTTTAAGATTAAGGGGGGATCGGTGGGGTATGTCAGTGCTTGTGCCTCCTCGGCCCATGCGATTGGACATGCGGTGGATGCGATTCGATTGAATCGCCAGGAGCGAGTGTTTGTGGTTGGTGCGGAGGATTGTGATGGGCATACCTTTTTACCGTTTGTTCCAGTGCGTGCTTTGAGTGGGTCGACCGATCCTGAGAAATTTCCCTGTGCCTTTGATAAAAAGAGGGATGGTTTTGTGGGGACGGGAGGGGCGACAGTACTCGTTTTGGAGGAGAAAGAGAGTGCTCTTCGACGCGGAGCGACAATCTATGCTGAGATTTTAGGTTGGGGGGAGTCCTCCGATGGATTTAACGTCATGGCGCCTCATCCGGACGGGGAGGGACTTGCTCGATGTATGCGCAATGCCTTTCAAGATGCGGGAGTGAGTCCTGAACAGATCGATTATTTAAATGCTCATGCGACGGCAACGAGTGCTGGGGATACGGCGGAGTTGCGTGCCATTAAGGCGGTTTTTCCTTTGAAAAAACCGTGGGTCAGTAGTACGAAGAGTTTAACGGGTCATGGACTTTCATTGGCAGGGGCATTAGAGGCGGCGATTTGTTGTTTGGCTCTTAAAGAGGGGTTTACCCCTGTTTCAGCTAAAATTACAGAGTTAGACCCGGAGTGTGAAGGGGTTCCGATTGTGACCGAGGCGATTCAGGATCGACCGAAGATTGCGATGAGTAATTCGAGTGGTTTTGGGGGATCGAATGTGAGTTTGATTTTAGGGTTATAAAAGTGTGGACTGCAGATCATGAGATTCCCCTCCTAGTGAAGTGGATTTTTTAAGATGTTGGAACAAGTTGGTATCCAAGGTTTTTTGCGATTTTTTGGATGGATTTGATTTTTTGGGATTGTGAATGATGAATTGATTTTTCGATGAGATTTTCATCGTAAGGTTTTTGTTGAGTAAT
>CAMCYL010000082.1 GCA_945883905.1 Akkermansia muciniphila
ACGGTCTGATTCGCTTCCCGATGAACGCCCCATGGAAGAATCAAAATGCCTAAAGATAAAATCACCTCCGAAAGCCGAATGCGGGAAAACCGCACGTTCGGTTTGATGAGGGGAAGGGAGGTCTATCGACCTACCCTTCCTACTCTACTAAAAAAACTCTTGATCCAAGCCGTCAAAACC
The DNA here is from genome assembly GCA_945883905.1 of Akkermansia muciniphila. Lineage (GTDB taxonomy): Bacteria > Verrucomicrobiota > Verrucomicrobiia > Methylacidiphilales > CAMAQI01 > CAMAQI01. The sequence goes on from CAMCYL010000082.1 coordinate 181, forward strand.
ATCGCCGCTCCATTTTTTAAATTCTAGAGCAAAATTAGGTTCAAACAGGAAGGAAGCAAAAATTACTCCAACGCATTCTCTTGCTTCCATCGCTTTACTAACTGATGCGGAACCTTCAGATGATCCAAAACTCGCGCCACGATCGTATCGATGACTTCAAGAACGGTTTTCGGATTTCCGTAAAAGGAGGGACACGCCGGAATAACCGTTGCTCCTGCCTCCATGACTGTAACGATATTTCGAGCTTGAATCAAATTCCAAGGAGTTTCCCTCGGGACTAAAATTAATTGTCGTTTCTCTTTTAAAAAAACATCCGCAGCGCGAGTGATCGCACTATCGGAATAGCCGTGGGCAATCCGACCAATCGTCCCCATCGAACAGGGAATCACGATCATCGCATCATATTTCGCAGAGCCGCTCACAAAGGGCTTCTGCATCGAGCGATCTCCATAAACCGGGATTTCCTCTGAAAAGTCGTAAAGCACCTCCTCCACCGCGGCAACCTCTTTCGCATGGGCACTTAAAACGATCTCGATCTCCGCTTGGGCCTCGATCAAACAATCGATCAAACGCTTTGCATAAAGAGCCCCACTCGCACCTGTAATCGCAACGACACACTTCATTCTTCGCGAAAGCTCCCGAATACTGAGATCCATGGGCTTAATATAATCTTCGAGAAGTATTTCTCCGGGAGTCACTTCAGCCGCTCCTAATGGAATATAATTTCGTGTTTTCATTTATTAATCTCCTTTAGTGATAGTCAATAATCTCCACCTCTTGAGGTCCACTGAAAACAAATCCGATATTAATCATTAACTCAAATTGAACAACTTCCTTTTCGATCCCCTTTTAAGGACTCTAATCGATTTCCATTAGGAACTCTGAGGTCATCCAAAGACTGAGAAGCGTTAATCCCAATTAGAGCTTTAAGATCGCATCCATCGCTCGTCCGGTCGTCTGAATTAACACTTCGGGGCAATGCTTATAAAAGGGAACAGGAGGGATCATCTCCGCACTGACAAAACTCTTATAGCCAATTTTTTTCAGTGCACTCATCACCGCAGGCCAATTCACATCCCCAGAAAGAAGGTCACAGAATCCATCCACCGTTCCTACATTTCGACGATAGTCTTTAAAGTGAACTCGTTTAATTCGACTCCCTAAAATCTCAATCCAATGCTCTGGATATCCGATCGATAGAACGTTCCCCACATCAAAATAAACCCCGACACGCTCACTTCCAAATGAATCAACGAATGATTTCATCTCTAAAGGACTAAGTAAGAATTTATTCCAGACATTCTCCACACACATCGTGACCCCCATCTTCTCTGCATAAGGAAGGGCATCTTGAAGAAGTTTTTTTGCACGGTCGTAAGCGAGATCATATCGTACCACTTCAGCCCCAGGGATAAAATCGACTCCGACAGCTCCTGGAACGACTAAAATCGCATCCGCTCCAATTCCGGCGGCCACTTCAATTTGACGCTTTAAGATCTCGGCCGCTTTCTCTCTGTTTTTCGGATCTTCACTACATCCATTCGCCCCCCAATAGAGAAAGGTCATGAGTGACCCGAGCGTCAGTCCATGGCTCTCCGCATTTTTGCGAAAGGCTTTTAAATCGGCATCGGAAGACTTAACATTCACCGGCCCCTCTTCAGACATATCAATTTCAAAACCTTCAAACCCCGCCTCTTTGGCGAGTTTGAATTTCTCCTCAATGGACCAATTTCCGTAAAACGAACAACTACTGATTGATTTTTTCATCGAATTTTTTCCTTCTCTTTTAATCTATGATTTTAAATTTAAACTTTAACTGATTTGCCCCCGAGCGACACAGACTTCATTTCTGCCAAAGTGACACGAACCGACTCCATCCCCTGATCCGGAGTTGCAATCACAGGCGCCTTCTTCTTTTCCAACGATTGAATAAAGGATTCCAATTCTAATAAGTACCCTCCCAATCCGGAAATATTGCCGGTTTTTGCCGTTGAACTTCCGGCTTTAACCTCTGCGACTTCCAATGTTTTCTTCGGTTGACCCTCGATTGTATAAACCATCGATGGACTCTTCGAGCTATCCATCTCCACCGCCCCCTTTTCAAAAATCGCTTGGAAGGCCATTTGAAAACCCCACGTATCGGGATAATTCCATCCCCCCTCTGCTTGGACCACAGGACTCTTTCCGTAATCGTAAGTGGTGAAAATATGAGTCATTCCTCGTTTATCAACAGTTCCCCGTGAACTCACCGCCTTCGGTTTACCCAATAAAGAGATCACATAATCCGTATCATGGATATGAAGATCAAGGGCCGCTCCCCCGGAACGTTTTCCATTCAACAACCATTGATTTGAACTATAGGTCGGAGCCCCTGCACGACGTTGAAGCGTTAAGCTCAGAAGTTTTCCTGCTTTCTTCGATTTCACAAAAGCAGTAAAGGCGGTGTATTCAGGCCAAAAACGGAGGACCTGTCCGATCTGCATCTTCACGTTTTTCTTCTTGGCCGCATCACGGACCTTCTTTGCATCCGCAACGGTCAAGGCAAACGGTTTTTCACAAAATACATTCTTTCCCGCGGCAATCGCCTCTAATGCAAACTTCGCATGAAGATCGGTCGGAAGACATATATCAATCACATCCACAACCTCTTTCGCTAAAAGTGATTTCAAATCCGAGTAAATGGGAAGTTTAACCCCAATCTCCTTACAAACTTTCTCGGCTCGAGCAGGATCAATATCCACAAAGGCCACGAGTTGTGCTGAGGCGATTTGACGATAACACTGCGCATGCATTGCCCCCATGAATCCCATTCCGATGATTGCTACTTTCTGCATAACATTACTTCCTTTTGAGTTATTATTGTTGTTGTTTCACTTTTAAGAAATTAAAATCGATTTTCCCTCTTGTGCCGATCGAATCTCTGCCAGAGTGACTTTTAACGATTCCATCGCTTGCGAGAGAGTCGACTCCTCGATGGATTGATTCTTTTCGATTTGATTCACGAAATATTTTAAAGTTTCTACATAACCGGAAAAACCCGCAAGATTAGAATTCACAGAGGCTCCCGATTCTCCTGTCAAAGCCTGATACTCTATCGGAACAGCCCCTGCTTCTGGGAAAAATCGAATCGCTGGAGTTTGAGCCGTCGAGTAGTCAACCGCTCCCTTTTCAAAAACAGCGCGGAAACTCATTTCAAATCCCCATGATGCGGGAAGATTCCATCCCCCCTCTGCCCTCACCACCACTCCCTGATAGTGATAATCGGTCGCAATCCAATTCCACCCAGAGGACTCATGAATTCCACGCGAGGTCACCGATTCTGGAGTCCCTAAAAGCGAGAGAATAAAATCCGTATCATGAATATGAAGATCTAAAGCCGCTCCATTACAACGCGCTGGATCGGAAACCCAATTCTGAGCCGCCCCTTGCGGACGTCCGGCATAACGACGAAAGGAGACCGATCGAAGCGCTCCCCACGTTTTCTCTCGAACCAGTTTTGCAAAAAATCGATACTCAGGCCAAAAACGAATACAATGCCCCACCATCGCCTGTACCCCCGCTTTTTGACGCGCCTCTTCAAGCAAAGTCGCCCCTTGTAAATCTAAAGCGATCGGCTTTTCACAAAATAAATGTTTTCCGGCCTCAAAAACCTTTAATCCTAACGAAACATGTAAATCAGTCGGCACACAAAGATCGACAAAAGTCGGATCCGTTATTGGAAGTGCGCTCTCTAAATCAGAAAAAACAGGAATTTTTAATCCGTTTTCAAGCAGCACCTCTTTCTCTTTCAAATAGGAATCCACAATCCCAACGATCGAAACCGAGCTCATCCCTTGATAAACCAACGCATGGGTCCTCCCCATAAAACCGTATCCCACAATTAGCACACGTTTCATATTCAGTTCACAATTATGAAACAAAATAAAAAAGTTTCAACAAAATAATTGAAACTTTTTTTTTCCACCTTAGAGTCCTACAAAAAGAATCGAAAAAATATGGAAATTATTATTGTTCCCGATGCTCAATCCGGATGCGCCTACGCCGCACGAATGATCGAAAAACTAATCGTTCGCAAGCCGAAAGCGGTTCTCGGTCTTGCGACCGGAAGCACCCCGATCCCTGTCTATCAAAACCTGATTGAAAAACATCAAAAAAATAACCTCGATTTCTCTCAAGTCACGACCTTTAACCTTGATGAGTACCTTGGACTCGATCCCTCGCACCCCGCCTCCTATCGATATTTCATGAGAGAAAATCTCTTCTCTAAAATTAATATTCCGGAAAATCAAATTCATATTCCCGATGGACTCGCCCACGATATCAGCGCCCATTGCGCCGAATACGAAGCCGATATTCTCAAAGCGGGTGGAATCGATCTTCAACTCCTCGGTATCGGAGGTGAAGGTCATATCGGATTTAATGAACCCTCCTCCTCTCTCACCTCTCGGACTCGAGTGAAAACCTTGATTCCAAGAACTCGCGAAGACAATAAACGCTTTTTCAAACCGAATGAAGAGGTCCCTCATCACGTCCTCACGATGGGTATTGGAACGATCATGGAGGCGCGAACGATTGTTCTTCTCGCTTTTGGAGCGGCGAAGGCCGAGGCCATCGCCCGTTCCTTAGAGGGTCCTCTGACCGCTCGTATTCCAGCCTCGATTCTTCAGATGCATCAAAATACTGTTGTCCTTTTGGATGAAGCCGCTGCCTCTAAGCTCGAAATGATCGATTACTATCGCTATGTTTATGAAAATAAATGTGATTGGCAGAGGGTTAAATGAATCTTTATATCCTCCATTAAAAATTTAAACTGTCTTTATGCTTCTTTCACCCATTAATTTTTCTGGAATCTCACTTCCGCCGATTCGAGAAGCAAAAGCGATCTTGCAGAAATGCGTTGAAATATTAGCAGATGACTTTCAAGCGGATGAAATCTGGCTATATGGATCGTGCGCTAAGGGCACTATTCATAATGAAAGCGATCTTGATTTAATGATTGTTCGAGAATCAAAAAAATCAAAAAAACCGAGTCTAGAAGCATTAAAGTTATTGCGCCCTTACCATAATAAAATGGGCATCGATCTTTTTGTGATCACTCCCGAAATCTGGAAGCAACGAAAAATAAAACCGAACGGCGTCTATGCCGATATCCTTTACCGAGGAAAGCAACTCTATGCGAGGTGATCCTTCCAACCCAGAAGTCTGGCTTTCCTACGCATTACGTGACTATCAATGGGCAAAACGAGACCTTTCACAAAATGAACCGCTTCGTGCCGTTATTTCACTCCAACAGGCGGCCGAAAAAACGTTAAAAGCAAGGCTCGTTGCTGAAAGATATCCCGGCGACTTTGATGAGCCTCCTACGATCGAAGAAGTCTCAGACTTAGAAGTTCAAGTCACAAAGCTCATTCAAGAACTTTTTCCAGAGGCATTAAATTAATTTTATGAATCTTCATCACCCCAACGCCTTTATTTATATTCCCTCGGGAGAATTGATTTCAACCGCTCTCGCAAGGACGACTCACCTATCAATAGGCGCGCACCCCGATGATCTTGAGTTTATGTCCCTTCATGGCATTGCCGCCTGCTACGATAAATCGGATGCTTTTTTCACAGGGATTGTCGTCACCGATGGAGCCGGAAGTGTTAAATCAGGTCCCTGCGCCGGAATGAGCGCCATCGAGTTGATCGAGATCCGTCAACAGGAACAAAAGAAAGCCGCAGATATCGGTAAATACAACGCCCTCCTCATGCTTCAATACGAATCAGCTGAGCTCAAATCCTCCTCCCCCGCCTCTCAACGTCCTTGGATCCAAGATATTCAATCGCTCCTTTCCCTGTGCCAACCCCAAACCATCTACTCCCATAATCCGTTCGATAAGCATCCGACCCACTTAGCCGTGATTATGCCCCTTCTTCAATTTCTTCAATCCCTGCCTCCCGCCCAAAAACCGACCCATTTTTACGGATGCGAAGTTTGGCGCGGACTCGATTGGGTTCTCGAAGAGGATCGCACCAGCCTTTCTCTCCATGGGACAGATTCCCTCTCTGAAAAACTCAATCATCTTTTCGTCTCTCAAATCGATGCGGGGAAAAACTATGCCGAAGCGATCCGAGGACGTCGCATCGCAAACGCCACCTTTACAAATCCACACTCCACCGATCCGGCTCCTCAATTAGAACTTGCCTTAGATCTCACCGCGCTCCTTCATCAAAATTCAGATCAAATTCTTCCCTATCTTAAAACGATCCTCCACCGTTTCGAGTCAGAACTTTTAAATAACATTCAAAAAAATCTATAAGTCATCGTTTTAATCCAAATTCTGCAATAGGAATGGGAGTGTTACCGCCAAGGTCGCGGAGTCACGCAATGGATTAAGAGATTTGGATCGATTTTATTTCACCCTTTTGGTGAAAGAGAAATGGCCTTAAAGCTTTAACGCTTTTAGAATCGAATCCAAATCGGAAGGAACGACGGTCACGCCGTTGGGAGAGGCCTTAATCGCTGTATCAGGATCTTTCAAGCCATGACCGGTTAACGTCGCCGTAATAATACTCCCCGAAGGGATTTTTCCCTCACGGTTCGCCTTGATAATCCCCGCAGCCGAGGCGGCCGAGGCCGGTTCTGCAAAGATCCCCTCATGTTGAGCAATGAGTCGATATCCCTCTAAAATCTCTTCGTCCGTCACTTTGTCGATCTGACCTTGGGACTCCGCGATCGCACTCTTCGCCCCCTCCCAACTCGCCGGATTCCCAATTCGAATCGCTGTCGCGACGGTCTCCGGTTTCTCAATAATCCGATTTTCAACAATCGGAGCCGATCCTGCCGCTTGATACCCAAACATCTTCGGAGTTCTTGTCGTTGTTTTATCGTTAAAATATTCCTGATACCCACGCCAATAAGCGGTAATATTCCCCGCATTACCGACCGGTAAAAAATGAAAGTGGGGCGCCTCCCCTAAATAATCGCAAATCTCAAAGGCTGCGGTCTTTTGCCCCTCAATTCGAACTGGATTAATCGAGTTCACGATCTCTACCCCCGGCTGCCCGCCTAACTCTCGCACCAGTCTCAGTGCCTCATCAAAATTTCCCTCAATCGCCAAAATCTTTGCCCCATAAATCATCGCCTGAGCCAATTTACCCATCGCAATTTTTCCATTCGGAAGAATCACCGCCGACAACATCCCCGCCCGTGCCGCATAAGCCGCCGCCGCCGCTGAAGTATTTCCCGTACTCGCACAAACGACGACCTGTGCTCCCCGCTCTTTCGCCTTAGAAACCGCCAAGGTCATCCCCCGATCTTTAAAGGAACAGGTTGGATTCAATGCCTCATACTTAAAATAAACATCTGCCTCTAATCCAATCGCCTTCGCAAAATTCGGAGCATGGATCAGCGGAGTGTTCCCCTCCAAGAGCGAGACCACCGGCGTCGATGACGTCACCGGTAGACGGGAGCGATACCGCTCAATAATCCCTTGCCATTTCATGATGAAAAATCCTCCACTCGAATCCAAACCGCGGGGGCTTTCACCACTTTCAAACCCTCAATCTCCTGAACCGCTTCGGTAAATTTTCGTTCCTGCGCATCATGCAACAAGATAATCAACGGAACCCCATTTTCCTCGTGGGTCTCTGGTTGAATCACAGAGGAGATTCCAATCCCATGTTTCCCTAAGACGGTCGCCACTTGCGCTAATACCCCTGGCTTATCCTCAATATTCAGTCGAAGATAATAACGAGAGACGATCTCTTCAATCTGAAGAATATTTTTTACCAGCGGCTTCCAGGGATTTAAAACCTCTTTCTTTCCCCTCGCTTTAGCAATCTCCGCAAGATCCGCCAGGACCGAGCTCGTCGTCGGGGCCTCTCCGGCTCCTCGTCCATAAAATAAGGCATCCCCCACAACATCCCCTCGCAGAGAGATCGCATTAAAAACTCCATCGACAGAGGCCAACACATGGGACAAAGGAATCAAGGTCGGATTGACCCGAATCTCAAGGCTCTCCTCGCGATCATTTTTAATAATCGCTAAAAGCTTAACCTCATATCCCAACTGCCGCGCAAAAACAATATCCTGCTGTTGAATCGACCGGATTCCCTGCGTAAAAAGTTTCGCTTCCGGAACCCAAACCCCATACGCCAAAGCCGCCAGGACCGCTGCCTTGTGTGCGGTATCATGTCCATCGACATCCAATGCCTCATCCGCCTCTGCATAGCCCAAGCGCTTTGCATCGACTAAAACATCCTCATACGTGCGCTTTTGATCTCGCATCGTCGTTAAAATATAATTACAGGTTCCATTAATAATTCCATGAATCGATCTTAAACGATTCGCGACCAAGCCCTCCTGCAATGCCTTTAAAATCGGGATCCCACCAGCGACACTGGCTTCAAACAAAAGCTTCTTCCCCATCTCCCCCGCTAAACCCAAAAGCTCCTCTCCATGGGCGGCAAGAAGAGCCTTATTCGCAGTGACGACATGCTTCCCAGAACGAAGCGCCGCAGTGACGAATTCACGCGCCTCCTCCACCCCTCCCATCAGTTCCACAACGATCTCAATCTGTGAATCGGCCACGAGCTCTTTCCAAGAGGGAACCAACAACGATTCCGGGACTCCTTGATTCAGAGCCTTCGAATGAGTTCGCGTTGCCACCTTCGAAATCTTTAAACGAGCCCCTGTACGGCAGGCGAGCAGATCTTCTTGGGATCGAAGAAATTTCCAGACGCCTCCCCCCACGGTACCAAAGCCGGCCAATCCGATATTAATCACAGGTTCACTCACACCCCCGATCTAACGAGATGCAATCTCATTTGGCAAGCGAGATTGATCCTAAAAAATCTTGGTTCTTCAAAAACGACTGTTATTCTCCTCTCATGAACCTTTTTTTAACTCTCCTTCTTTTTCCTCTGCTTTTACTCTCCCCTCTCTCAGCCCAAAACCCAGGAGCAAAAGAGGACCTGGAATCGGAGCGCCGAAAGGTTCTTCGCACTGCAGACTTAGTCGATTCCATCCAAACCTCCCAAGAACAACTCCAATCCGATATCGCCGATTTAAAGGCTAAAAGTAAAACAACTCAGGAACAGCTCGAAATCACTCAATCGGAAAATCAAAAACTCCGCAGTGATCTCCTAACGCTTAAAACAGCGATTGAGAAAAGCGAGGAGGCGCGCCTCAAGGAACGAGATCTCCTTCTCAAAGAGATCGGCACTCTATTCGCAGAAAAAACGAAATCGTACCCTCAAAGCAACGGAGATGCGCTCCTTAAGGTCCGAGATGAGGAATTTAACCCCAAAAAACCGGAAAAGGAGAGTTCTGCAGCGAAAGAACCCAAAGAAAAAGGATTCTACCATGTCGTCGAAAAAGGGCATACGCTCTCTGGCATAGCCGATGCCTTTAAACAACAAGGGGTCAATGTGACCGTCGATGAGATCCGCAAAGCCAATAATCTCTCGAAAAAAGAGACCATTCACGTCGGACAAAAGCTCTTCATCCCTAAAAAATAAACCCCCTTCAGGGAATAGAACTCAAAGCCAAAAGTATTTTAGACGGTGGGGGGGTATTAATCTCAGATTCTGCGTTTGGAATCGATTATATCTGTAAAGCATCACTACCGTCCAAAATAAAATTTAATTTCACAGGGGAAATGGTGGAGGGGGATTGAAATCCTAAAGCAGTTCTCACGCAACGCCGCAACGCCGCGACGTCAGAGGGAGAGGATCGTGAGCTCTTTCCTTTCGGCGCCTAAAGAGAATCTCTCCCGTTTCTTTGAAAAAAAGATTTTCAAAAAACGATCGAATTTCTCTGGAGGGGATCGGTTTCACCTCTCCTCGGAAAGAGCTCACGATCCTCTCCGTGAGAAATTCTCGGATTTTTTTGTATCATGTGGGGAAGTTCTGACCCAAGAGCGTAAGTGATAGATCCCT
>CAMCYL010000083.1 GCA_945883905.1 Akkermansia muciniphila
TTCCTCACTACTACGAGGTCGTCCGACTTCTCCTTAAACAACATCCGCCTCTGCCGCTTGCGACATTGTGCGGTCGTCTGAGGTTTTCCCTCCGTCCAAGGAGATCTCCCGTCTTTCTCCAGCGTCCTTTCTCATCATGCGACCTCCGCAGACACCGCCCGAACGTTGACACCCCTTACGGTTGCGAATCGTCTAATTCAACCGACAGGACTTTCACCTGTTAGGACGCCGTCCTCGACGGCGCACTCCTGCTTCCGTGCCTTCATGAGAGATCCTTGTGTTTCATTCTTAATCATAGGGACCTTATAATCTCCAAATCTCCATATTTATTTTTAATCAGAAATAAAGGGAGATGATCGTGATTTATTACATCTCGATACGTAAAATACTAAAGATTTTTACACAATCTTAAAGAATTGAACTGACATCCTTAAATTTATCGAAAAACTCAGTCCCTTATGAATATCCCCGAAAATCTCCGCTACGCTGAAAGTCATGAATGGATTCTTGTGAACAACGGAATCGGCACCGTTGGAATCACCGATCATGCCCAACATGAACTCTCAGATGTCGTTTTCGTCGAAGTCCCAAAAATCGGGAAAACGGTAAAAGCAAAAGAGACCGTAGCGGTTGTTGAATCGGTCAAGGCCGCTTCTGATATCTACTCCCCCGTTTCCGGAGAGGTCGTTGAGATTAACGATTCCTTGAACAGTGATCCTGCCCTCATCAACAGTGACCCGTTCGGTAAGGCTTGGATTTATAAAATCAAACTCAGTAATCCTTCGGAAATCGACTCTTTAAAAGATTCCAAAGCCTATGCGGCTCAAATCGCTTCATAGACGATTTGCCTCTTATATTAATAGAGTATTAATAGAGTATTAACAGACGTATAACCGATTTCATTGATCCCCCATTCATCATGACTACCCCTCTTGCCCCCTCCCTCAAATCGATCATTCCAGCGGAAGATTCTTTTTTAAATCGACACCTTGGGCCCTCCACCTGTGAGATTAATTCCATGCTCAAAACCGTCGGCTGCTCGACGCTTGAGGAACTCATTGAACAGACGATTCCAAATTCAATTCGCTGTAAAACCGAGCTTGATATTCCAGAGGCCGCGAGTGAGTTCGAGGCTATTCATGAGTTAAAAAACATCATTGCTAATAACCGTGAATTTCGTTCTTACATCGGAATGGGCTATGCAAACTCTATTCCAGTGGAGGTCGTGAACCGAAATATTCTTTGTAATCCCGGTTGGTATACCGCTTACACTCCCTATCAAGCCGAGATCTCTCAAGGGCGAATGGAGGCACTGCTTAACTTCCAAACGATGATTTGTGATCTTACTAAAATGGAGATCGCCAACGCCTCACTTCTCGATGAGGCGACCGCAGCCGCCGAAGCGATGAGTATGGCTTTTGCCGCAAAAAGTGAATCTCAAGCCTCGATCATCTGGGTCTCCGAGCAATGTCACCCCCAAACGATCGATCTCGTTCAACGCCGTGCAGAGCCTCTCTCCATTCAAGTCGTTGTGGGGGCCAACAGCACGCTTGATCAACACCCCTCGCTTTTCGCAGCGCTTTTTCAATATCCGGCCACCGATGGAACGATTGAGGAGATCTCCCCTCTGATTTCAAAAACTCACGAAAAAGGAGGACTAGCGATCGTAGCCACCGATCTTCTTAGTCTGATCCTGCTTAAGCCTCCCGGTGAATTCGGGGCTGATATCGTCATCGGTAACTCTCAACGCTTTGGGGTTCCTTTCGGTTACGGAGGTCCCCACGCCGCCTTCTTTGCAACCAAAGATACCTTCAAGCGCTCCATGCCCGGTCGTCTGATCGGTGTTTCTAAAGATGCTCAAGGAAAACCGGCACTCCGACTATCCCTTCAAACTCGCGAACAACATATCCGTCGAGAAAAAGCAACCAGCAACATCTGCACCGCGCAAGTGCTTCTCGCCGTGATCGCCTCGATGTACGCCGTCTATCATGGACCAGAGGGACTCAAAAGAATTGCCACACGCGTTCACTCCATGACGATTCTTCTCGCAAAAGCGCTGGAACAGGCCGGATTTAAGATCAAGAATCCGCTCTTCTTTGATACGCTTCATATTGAAACGGGAAGCAAACAATCGAAGATCCTATCCGAATCAAAAAAACAGGAGATGAACTTTCGGGTGATCGATTCCACTCACCTCGGAATTCAACTCGATGAACGAGTGACTCTCAAAGATCTCAAGGAAATTGTCAGTTGCTTCTGCTCTACCACCGCTGAGAGTCTCGATTCGATTGTCTGTGAAGCCAGCTTAATCATCGGAACTCCTTTCGAGCGCACCTCCCCGACGCTTCCCCATCCAATCTTTAGTCAGCATCACTCCGAAACCGAGATGCTTCGTTATATTCGTAAACTCGAAGCAAAAGATCTCAGTCTAACAACCTCGATGATTCCCCTCGGCTCTTGTACGATGAAGTTGAATGCAACCTCCGAGATGATTCCGATCACTTGGCCGCTCATCAACAACATTCACCCCTTCGCCCCCATCAATCAAACTGCAGGCTATCAAGTCCTCTTTAATCAACTCGAGCAATGGCTCGCCGAAGTCACCGGTTTTGCGGCGATCTCCTTGCAACCCAATGCCGGCTCACAAGGGGAATATGCCGGTCTGCTTTGCATTCACGACTATCACAAAAAGCGAGGGGACCATGGACGTAACATCTGTCTCATTCCCACTTCCGCTCATGGAACAAATCCGGCTAGCGCCGTTATGGCAGGATTCAAAGTCCTCGGCGTGAAATGTGATACGAATGGCAATATTGATGTTGCGGATCTTCGCGCAAAAGCGATTGAAAATGCAGCCTCTCTCGGTTGCGCCATGATCACTTATCCCTCCACTCACGGGGTTTTTGAAGAATCAATTCAGGAAATCTGTAAAATCATTCATGACAACGGAGGAATGGTTTACATGGATGGAGCCAATATGAATGCGATGGTCGGACTCTGTCGCCCAGGCGATATCGGTGCCGATGTTTGCCATCTCAATCTCCATAAAACTTTCTGTATTCCCCACGGAGGAGGAGGCCCTGGGATGGGACCGATCGGAGTTGTAAAAGCACTCGCCCCCTTCCTTCCCAGCCATCCGCTCATTCAAATGGGCGGTTCAGAACAAGGGGGAGCCGTCTCCGCGGCCCCTTGGGGAAGTGCGAGTATTCTCCCGATCTCATGGATGTATATCCGAATGCTGGGAGCTCAAGGACTAACTCAAGCGACGAAGATCGCTATCCTCAACGGAAACTACATCGCGAAACGCTTGGAAAACTATTTCCCTGTCCTTTACAAAGGATCACACGGTCGCGTCGCACACGAATGCATCCTTGATTTCCGAGCTTGGAAAGAGAAGGCCGGAATCGAAGTCGAAGATGTCGCAAAACGTTTGATGGATTACGGATTCCATGCCCCTACGATGTCGTGGCCCGTTCCAGGAACGCTGATGATCGAACCGACCGAAAGCGAGTCGCAACCGGAACTCGATCGATTCTGTGAAGCCATGATCTCAATCCATGGCGAGATGTCAGCGGTGGCTGAGGGGAAATCGGATCGTCAAAATAATCCCCTTAAAAACGCACCCCACACCGCACAAGTCATCATTAGTGATCATTGGAATCGTCCCTACTCCCGTGAACAGGCCGCCTATCCCGCGCCTTGGACTCGTGAGCATAAATACTGGCCAACCGTCAGCCGCGTCGACAATGTGTACGGCGATCGTAATCTCGTTTGTAGCTGTGTCGGGATGGATAATTACTCCTGATAACGAAGCCTGAAGAAATTCATGAGCGATTTGAGCAATCATCGATCGAAGATTCTTTTTTCTTCAGGGGAGACTTCGTGATGAATTTTCAAATAAAAGTCATTTTTCGTTTTTCTCATTGAGTAAAATTCTAAAAGGAATTGTGATGTCTGCAAAAAATATAGTCTATTTTGATTTGGAAACCCAGAAGAGTGCTCAAGAGGTAGGAGGTTGGCACAATAAGGCGTTGATGCGAATGTCCGTGGGAGTGACTTACAGCACCGCTCGTGGATCTTATATGATCTATCCGGAGAATCGGGCGGAGGAACTCGTTCGTGAACTGCAACGGGCCGATTGTGTGATTGGATTTAATGTCATTGATTTCGATTATAAAGTCCTCTCCGCCTACACCATTTTTGATTTTAGTCAGGTACCGACCCTTGATCTCTTAGTCGATATCGAAAAGAAAATCGGCAAACGAATTAAACTCGATGCCGTGGCGACCGAAACATTAGGGGTCGGAAAAACCGCCGATGGACTTGAGGCATTGAAGTGGTGGAAAGAGGGGAAAATCCAAGAGATCGCTGAATATTGCTGTTACGATGTCAAAACCACCTGGAAAGTTCACGACTACGGAGCACAATGGGGAAAGGTTTTTTTCACAAATTCAGCCACCCATCGTCGTGAATCAATCCCGACCCTAGAGTGGAAATTGTAGGGAAAGAGATCAAAACTTCACCCCCCCTCCTCAAGCCCGCCTCTTAAGTCGAAGTTTATTTTGCTCACAGATGCAAAGGATTTGACATCAAGGCAATCTTTTCCTAACACTACCGTTCCACTATTATACGGGCAGATTCCGGAGTGGCCAAACGGGGCAGACTGTAAATCTGCTGTCTATGACTTCGCTGGTTCGAATCCAGCTCTGCCCACTCTCCTCTTTTAAAACCGATTCTTTATATTTAAAAGTAACTCAAAAAAAACAATACTTCGGTATCGAATTCAATCTGAATTCTAGCTTTACCTAGCTCTCAAATTAAAGGAGTCTCAACCAGTCATGCCTCCTGCAAAAAAACCTTATTCGACCCTATTAATTTCTCGGAGTTTCCGCCTTCGTGAAAAGGAAATCTTTGCCCACCAACAAGAGACCGCTTGGGGCTCACGCAGTCCGAGTTACTCGAAGGCTATTCGAAGAGCTGAAAATGACGAACCAAAATTTAAATAAGATGAATCCCTCTCCAACTCTTGCCGATTTCAACCCCTTGCTCAAAGCACTTCGAGACGCGATTGTCGATGGACGGAAGCAAGTGCTTCGTTCAGTCGATACCGTTCAGGTGCAAACCTACTGGCAGGTAGGTCGCCATATCGTTGAGTTTGAACAAGGAGGGGAGGCTCGGGCCAAGTACGGCAAGAGCTTGCTCGCAGCGATAGCACAGGAGTTGACGAAGTATTTTGGCAGGGGATTTGATGAACGCAACCTTCGCCATATGAGGGCATTTTACTTATCGTTTCCAATTCGGGACGCACTGCGTTCCGAATTGAGTTGGACCCACTATCGTCTTCTTCTTCGGATGGATAGCCCCACTGCCCGGCAGTGGTATGTGCAGGAGGCTACGGAGCAAAACTGGAGTACTCGGGTGTTGGAACGACAGATCGGAAGCCTGCATTACGAGCGCCTCCTCTCCAGTAAAGACGAGGCCGGGGTATTGCTTCAAGGCGAGGTACAGGCTCATATCACCGACCCGTCACCTCGCGATTTTGTGCGTGATCCGGTGATGTTGGAGTTTCTCGGTCTGCCTGAAACCGGTCGTTTACTTGAGGCGGATGATCGCCGTGTGCCACTCGCTCTCTGTTGTGTCAACAATCCCGAGGATATCACTCTTTTGCCGTAGAACAATTTCATGACACTGGGATCAAATCCGGACCTCTGGCAATTTTGGATCGAACATGCGATCCAAGGGGAGAACTTTTGTCTCGATTCCATTCCCCCTAGCGCCTCGGCCTACATGATCGCCGAACTCTGGACGGGAGTTCAAAAAACGAACCCTACTCCTTTCATCGTCATTACTCCCTCGATTAAAATTCAGGAGGAACAGGCCAGTGACCTCGAAGCGTGGGGAATTCCCACGCTCCTTTTTCCTGAAACGCTCCGCTCGATTCAAAACTCAATCCCCGATCCAGAGGTCGAAGCCCAGCGTCTTCAATGTATTCGCCAAATTCAAAAAGAATTTTCAGGAGTAATCCTGTTAACTTGTGAAGGTCTCGAAGATCAAATCCCCGACCCCAAAAATCAATCGAACCAACGATTTCTCCTTAAAACGACTCAAAAAATTAATCCCCTTGAGATTCTCGAAGCCGTTGAAAAAAACGGATACCACCGCGAAATTCAAGTTCTCAATCGTGGGGACTACAGTCAACGCGGCTGTATCTTAGATCTTTTCCCGAAAGATACCGATTTTCCCATTCGTCTCGAATGGGATGATGAAGAGATCTCCTCCATTCGTCACTTCGATCCACACACGCAACGCTCACTTCAAACGATTCAATCCTTTGAACTTAATCTTTGGGGGGAAGAAAATACGACAATTCCCTTGAGTCAAATTCTCCCCAAACAGGCAAATCGATTTTACCTTACTGAAGATCCCGCCTTCTCTGGATTACGAGCTCCCTTCAATTTTTTTAGTCATGACTTCCTTCATGGGAATACCTCCGACTGGATCCTCATGGAGCAGCGTCGAGCCCTCTTTCTCAAACAACTCCGCGAGTGGATCGATGAGGATTGGGAAATTACGATCGCCTGTAATAATGAAGGGGAACAAAAACGACTCGAGGAACTTCTCCGCGAAAATGGATTTATCGATACCGGAATCCATTATGAAATCCGCCCCATCCTCCGTGGTTTTCTCTGGAAAGAGGCTCACTGTGTCCTTCTAACCGATGCTGAGATTTTCGGCCGTTACCAAACCCTTCGCGGGGTGCGCAAGGGATCGACACTGCTCAAGGCCTCCCCGCGTTCGATGGCGATTAACTATTCGCAATTAGAACTCGGCGATTATGTCGTCCATCGACAACATGGGATCTCACTCTACCACGGGCTCCAACAAATTCCAGGAGAAGATCACGACGTTCTCGTTCTCGAGTTCGCCGCAGGAGCAAAGCTCTTCGTCCCCCTCGAACAAGCCCATCTCATTACACGCTACGTCGGAGTCGGCAAACATAACCCAGGTCTCGATACTTTGGGAGGAAGTCGATGGGAAAAGGCCCGTGCAACCGCTCAAAAGTCGGTCTTTCAATACGCCGAAAAACTTCTGACGGTTCAAGCCGAACGAGACACCCGCTCGGGGCATGCCTTTGGACCGGATACAGAATGGCAAGTCGAATTTGAAAACTCCTTTCTCTACGATGAAACTCCAGATCAACTCAAGGCGATCGCCGAATCGAAACGGGATATGGAAACCGCAAAACCGATGGATCGACTGATTTGCGGCGATGTTGGTTTTGGAAAAACAGAGGTTGCTATTCGAACTATTTTTAAATCAGTGATGGAGGGGAAACAGGCCGCTCTTCTCGCTCCGACAACGGTTCTGGCTCAACAACACTATCAAACACTGAGTCAACGCTACGCCGATTATCCGATCCGCGTCGAACTCCTCAGTCGCTTTAAAACCCAAAAAGAGATCCTCCATGTGATTGAGGGGGTCAAGTCGGGAGCCGTCGATGTTGTCGTCGGAACACATCGCTTAATCTCAGGGGATGTCCTTTTTAAAGATCTCGGGCTTGTGGTTGTCGATGAAGAACAGCGCTTTGGTGTGAAACAAAAAGAGAAATTCAAAGAGCTCTTTCGACTCGTCGATATTCTCACCCTCTCCGCCACTCCGATTCCCCGAACACTTTATCAAGCACTCACCGGAATGAGGGATATGACAACGATCGAAACGGCCCCGCCCCTTCGACATTCGGTAGAAACAATCGTCTGCGGCTACGATGAGCGAGTGATTCGTGAAGCGATCCAACGGGAACTCAAACGGCAGGGTCAGATCTTCTTTCTGCATAATCGAGTCAAAACAATCGAACAAATGAAGGAACGACTCCAACTCATTGCTCCGGAGGCACGAATTGTCATCGGTCATGGGCAAATGGATAAATCAGATCTTGAAGAGGTCATGCACGCTTTCGTGAATGGCAAAGCCGATATTCTTCTCTCCACCACGATTATTGAAAGTGGAATTGATATCCCCAATGCCAATACGATTATCATCGATCGCGCCGATCGCTTCGGGTTAGCCGATCTGTATCAACTCCGTGGCCGCGTCGGACGATCCCATCATAAAGCGTATGCCTATCTCCTCCTGCCCCGGGATTGGATGGGAACTGGGGAGGCAAAAAAACGGGTCAATGCGATCAAACAATATGCAGATCTCGGCGCTGGATTTAAAATCGCCATGCGTGATTTAGAGATCCGTGGGGCTGGAAATGTCCTTGGCACCGCTCAAAGCGGTCATATCACCGCCATCGGTTTCGAGCTTTACTGCCAACTCCTCAAAACCGCCGTCGCTCATATTAAAGGGGAGAAAAAACAGCGGACCATTGATTGCAGACTCGATCTCGATTTTATCCTCCTTCATGAAGGAGCACTCGCCACAGATAAAACTCCCGCTTATTTAACCACCTCCTACATGAAAGAGACCTCGTGGCGAATCGAGGGCTACCGTCGACTCGCTGAACTCGGATCGGTCGAAGAATGGAAACTCCTTCGTGAAGAGTGGATCGATCGATTTGGTCCCCTCCCCGAAGCCGCAGAATTACTGCTCCGTGTTCAAGAGTTAAAAATCCTTGCCTCCGCTCGGGAAATTCGCCAGATCCAAACACAATCCGGAAAAATCATTCTCAAAAGAAACGAAGACTACGTCATGGTCGGAGGAAAGTTTCCCCGCTTGACCACTCTCACCGCACTCTCTAAGGTTCAAGAGTTAAAACAATGGATAGAATCCTTCGCTCCTCACTCATACTGATCCTCCTACTGGTTTCAGGAATTCCTACCTACGCTCAACAGGCCGATGGGATTGCTGCTATTGTCGATGGTCAAGTCATCACCTTTAGTCAAGTCCGTCGCCAAGTGGACTCGACTGAGAAGCTCCTCCGTGAAACTTACTCAGGCCAAGAACTGGTCGATAAGGTCAAAGAGGCTCGCCTCAGTGCCCTTCGAGCCCTCATCGAGCGACAGCTCATTATTCAAGATTTTAAAAAGCAGGGATTCTTTATTCCTGATAGCCTCATCGAAGATCGTCTCAAAGACACCATTCAACGTAGTTTTGAGGGAGATCGCACTGCTTTTATTCGCACCCTTCAAGCCCAAGGACTCACCGTTGAAGGTTATAAAAAAGAGCTCAAAGACAATCTCGTGGTCACTGCCATGCGACAAAAAAATGTATCGAGTGCGGTCATTGTCTCTCCTTTTAAAATTGAACAATACTACCAAGATAATATCCGCCAATTTCTTCAAGATGAACAAGTCCAAGTCAGTAATATCTTCATGAAAAAATCTCTTTTCCGTGAATCTCGAACCAATGCCCAAGGCAAAACGGAGGAATACGATCCCTCTCAAGCCGCGATGGAGGAGATCCTTAGCAAACTTGAAACGGGATCGAAATTTAGCGATCTCGCCCGCTCTTATTCCGAAGGAACCAATCGTGATCAAGGGGGAGATATGGGCTGGCTTACGGAGCAAACCCTTCGAGCCGAACTTGCTAAGGTCGCCTTTAAGTTGAAACCAGGACAAACCTCCTCCCTCATCACCACCGAGGATGGCTACTACATCATTCGAGTCGAAGGTCGTAAAAAATCCAAAGTGACCCCCCTTTCAGAAATTCGGGATGAAATCGAAAAGACCCTCCTCCAAGAAGAACGCCTCCATCTCCAACAAAATTGGCTCGATGGACTCAAGACTCGTTACTTCATCAAAATGTTCTAATTGAACTCATTGGTGTCCAAAACAAAATACCTTAAATACATTGTCTCGCGCAACGACGCCACGCCGCAACGTTAAATCCCTACCCCCCCTCGTTCTGACCACGGCTCTTTCGAGCCTCCTCCCTATTTTTAAAAAGTTCTCGAAATCGAGCTTTCGATCCCTTTTTAAAAACAGGGAACTATCGCTTACGCTCTTGGAGTCAGAACATCCCCCCCTTCATACAAAAACAATCCGAGAGTTTTCTGTAGAGAGGATCGTGAGCTCTTTCCAAGGAGAGGTGAAACCGATCCCCTCCAGAGAAGCTCGATCGTTTTTTGAAAATCCTTT
>CAMCYL010000084.1 GCA_945883905.1 Akkermansia muciniphila
TTCCTCTTGAGGAAACAGTCAGCACGGTTCCGCTAAGTGCCAGCATCGTCACTTTCCCGAAAATATCATACAGATATCGTTCAATCATCGTTCCGATGGCGTTCGTGATTTGGGTCACGGAGCCAAGGCCATCATGATGATAATAGATCACTCCACTTGAATCGGTCTTGGTGAGGATTTCGTCAATCTGTGTTCCGTGAACGTATCGAGCAGATACTGAGCCTGTCGAAGTACGCTCTTCGATAAATTCCATCCATCATAAACAAGGAAGGTCGGAGTCGAATTCAACGAACGCTTCACGACTCGATTCTTCGAATCGTAATCGAAGTCAGTGGTGTTGCCACTGACGATCGCTCTCGTGAGTCGATTCTGTGCGTCGTAGAAGAAAAGACCACTTTGGAGGGTTCCACCGTTGATGAGATTTCCATTGGAATCATACCCCAGATTTGTCACCGCAGAGGACGCAGAGGTCACTGAGGAATACTGGTTTAAATTGTTGGCAGAATACGTCGAAGTGGCTCCATTATCAATGACACTGGTTCGGTTGCCCGTGGCATCATAATTATAAGCCACAGTTCGTGCGGCGGTCGCAGTTCCGGAGTAACTAACTCCAGAAACCTGGTCGATATTATCGAACGAATAGGTTTCGTTGACTCCATCTTGTGCTTTTGCGGTTCGATTGCCCACGGCGTTGAGAGTATAAGCGGTGGTGAGGAGGGTTGTCGCTCCTTTTTTATCGGTGAGTCCCGTTAGACGGCTGGCATCATCGAATGTGTACTCGGTGCTGGTGCCGTTGTTCAACGCTTTCTGGATTCGATCGCCATTTAAGTTGTAACTATATCCGACGAGTTGGGTCCCGCCATCGTTGATTCCACTGATCTGATTGCGTCCTGTGTACCCATAGCTCACGACCGAACCATCGGGATAGGTGACCGAGGCGCGATTGCCATCCACTGTATAAGTGTAGGCTACCGCCCTTGGTTGGCCCCCCGCCACCTGGGTGAGCTCCGAGAGAAGCTCGTTGGCCGCATTGTACTGGTAGGTGATACTCGATACCCCGTTGTTGCTGGCCTCGAGTCGCCCCAGAGCATCAAAGGTTCTTGTGACATCCGGAGTGCTATCGCTCCAATCGCAGAGGATCTCACGATTGCGATTATCAAAAGTACAGGTCTTCACTTGTCCCGCACGAGTGGTATAGGTCACAAGATTTGAGACCGAATCGTATCCGTACTGCTCTTGGGAGTTATCGGGATAGATCATTGCGGTCTTTCGATTAAGGAGATCGAAGCTGTTTTGATACTGATTATTCTTGGCATCGACCATTTTGATCAGGTTCGAGGCCGAATCATAAAAATAGGTCGTTGTTTGATTCTTGGCATCGGTGGTTGAGGAGAGTCGATTCATCGAATCGTAATTATTCGTCGTGATCCGATTCAAGGCATCTTTGACCGTCAAGACATTGCCTTCAAAATCGTAGCTCCAGGTCGTGGTGTTCCCGAGAGGATCGAGAGCATTGATTTTTCGATCCCGATTATCATAAATCGTCGTCCAACTCTTGCCTTGTCCATCGGTCATTTGGATTGGATTATTGACGGCATCATATTGATAAGTGGTGGTCGAGGCATCGGCGGTTCCTAGACCGGTTGTCTGAGAAAGTTTGTTCCAGCCTAAATCGTAGGTCATCCCGATTTTTTTGCCGCTCGGCAAGGTGATTTGCAGCGGTTCTTTTTCAAATGAGTTTACGAGATAATCAACCGTGGTGATTCGACCCAATGGATCTGTCGAGGTTATTACTCGTTGAAAAATATCATAGGCAAAAAGGGAACTATTTCCCAGCTCATTGGTTTCGGAGGTTAAATTTCCGTAACTGTCGTAAACCATTGCCTTAAATGACCCATCGGGATGGGTCATTTTTGTGATCTGTCCGCGATCATTATATAAAAATGAAGTTGTTAATCCTCGTGCATCGGTCACCGTCGCCACGCGGTCCAAGGAGTCATAGGTATATTGAGTGAGATTCCCGAGGGGATCATTTTTTTGGGTCAATAATCCTCGAAGGTCATACGTATAGTTTTCGGTTCCCCCATTCCGAAATCGGTGAGTCAAGATTTGACTCAACGCATTGTAGGTAAAGGTTTCGTAAGAGCTATCGGCGTAATCGATTCGAGTCACTCGACTTTGGGAATCTCGGGTATAGGTCGTGATTCGACCGAGATGATCCCGATAACTTAGAACCTGTTGTCTTAAATCATAGCTCCACGTTTGATAGGAGCCATCGGGCTCGGTTATTTTGGTCAGATTGGAAAAGGAGTTGCGTTCGACGAGTCGAATTCGACCGAGGGGATCGGTCACTTGAGCAGCGTACCCGTAGCCGTCATATTGATACTGGGTAATATTGCCTCGTAAATCCCGTGATTTGGTAATTAAAGCTCCGGCAATTCCATAATTCGTGGTTCCCGCTAGCACGTAGTCAAACTCCTCCCATTCCGACCCTCCATTGGCATAGGTCACCTTGGGGCGATGCATATGGCCTTCAAATCCGAGTTCTAAAATCGTTCCGCCGGTGATTGGATTCACCTGTTTTTGAACCATTCCGAGAATTCCGCCAATCCCGTTAGAGCGATCGCTTTGATAAACCGTCTGGCTGCGTTTTTGTCGCAAGGTCGATCGAGGATCATTGTACTCCGTCACTAAGGGACGTTGACCGGAAAAATCTTGTCCATAGGTATAAATCGCTTTTGTGGCATCGGGATAGAGGACCTCTTTGAGGACCGAATAGTAACTCCCGGCGATTGAAACGTCGTTTTGATTTTGGTAATGGTAGTCGACCCGCCGTCCATCACTTGCTTGGATGTAGAGAGTGGATAAAGACCAATCGGTTCGAAAATCACCGACCTGTAATCGAACCGGTTGATATTCAAATCCTTGAGTCACCATTTTCGACTCATCACCGGCACGAGCTAAGACTCTCATCTTCGCCACTTTTTTAGCGGTTCCCCAATCAAAACCGACGAATCCCCCTGAAACTCCAGCCGATTGAAAATAGGTATTCGGATCTTCATCGAGGGCCTTTTGAGCCTCGATCACTCCATCGGAGGAGATCACATTTCCAGATAATTTTTGATTATTTTCATCATAAAACTCAACCTCGGCGATCGATCCTGAGGCGAGATCTGAACTCATCACGCGGGCGTAACGATTGGCTATGGGATTTGAAACCAAAATCTCCATCCATGTACCTGAAGCAGGAACTTGATTTACTTGACCGACCGTTGGAACAATCAATTTTTCTCCTGCCACCCACTGATAAACGGCCTGAATCCAACGTCCTCCGGGCTCCGTTACTTTGGTGACTTGATTTTGAAGATTATATTCCAGTTGGAGCTCTAAGCCATTGGCTTCAACGATTTTTGTCATCAAGAACTTCTTGTAGGCATTCGGGGTTGGATGCGGGGTAAAAACCATCTTTCGCCCGGTTTTTGTTCGAAGCTCAAAATTAACTCCTACCTTCCAAAGTTCATCGGAAATTCCGGCGCGTGAGACCCACTGATCTCCTGAAATATTGGCGAAAATAATTTGGGCTCCATCCGGATAATAGATAATCTTTTGAGCATATCCCAAGGGATGATCCCAACATTCATCAAAATCCCATTGATAGCCACTTTTCCAATAATGACCAAACCCGTAGGAATCGTATGAAGCCAAACGACTATTGCCATGACGCTTCCACTCCAACGGAAGGAGCGATCCAAAAACCTGTAAATCAATCACCTCCTTTGACTCATTGCCGGTATAAATATTGACCGGATCTCCCTTGTCCGGATCGGGTCCCGGTTTTGATGGAGTCGGCCCCTTTCCGGAAGTTCCGGTTGTATTTCCATTTCCGCACCCTTGGCTCCACCCGAGGACCAGCGTCAGAAGTGAAAACAGGGCAATTAATAAAATATTGTTTTTGCGATTGTTCTTCATAAGAGTCTCTTCTTTTTTACTTTTTAAATGACGATTTTCTAAGTTACGACTTTCTTAAAGGCGGTTGATCTCCCACCCAAAATTGTAACGATTTCCGTGAACTTCCTCCCCCGCGTACCGTGACCCGATAAAGACCGATATTCTCCGTCGGTTGAAACACAAATTCCACAATCCCTTCTGGACTCACTTTTTGCGTTAAAACCGTTTTTCCAGAAACCGTCCCCCCATCCTCCGCTTGAACGATCACCTCTCTCCCCGCCCCCTCCACTCCATAATCAAATCGTATCGGCACCCGCTCATGGGCTTTCAAAAATCGCATCGGCGAAACCCCCGTGGGAAGCCATTCAATCGGTCGATCTCCCCACTCCCCTTTCACGACTCTTAACCCTTGGCTTTGATCTAACCCTTTTCCCGGTAAAAGACTTTCCGACGACGCTTTGTTGGTTCCTTCATTCGAGCCTTCAGGATTCCTCGCTCCCCCGAACGGAGATCGATCCGCTTTCTGTAAATCGCTTTTACTTTCCCTCTTTGCCTGCCCTAAATAAGAATAAGAATCCTTTTTAAAATAGAAAAAACCAATCCCCCCTAAAATGAGCGCGAGGAGGCAAAGAAAAACAGAAAGAAAATGTTTCTTCATAAAGATTTGTGTAGTCATTTATTTGACACATGTCAAATTTATTCACTTCGTAAACCGATTTTCGCTCGTTATTGATTAATAGCAAAAACAATGAGTAAGCCGAATCAACTCAAGGATCGATTTGGCTCTTTAATTTTACGGACTCCAAATAAAGAGTATCAGGACAAATATCTTGTTCGTGAGGCCATACGACGGTTCCATTCTCGACTCGGACCCGATTGAAATAAGATTCATCTTGAAGCTCCTTAAAAACTCCGAAATTCAACAAAGGAGCTAAAGAATAAATCCCCTGCTCTCCGTCCGTGAACATTAGCCTCAATCGATACTCCGAAAGACATTTTACAGAAACGACTCGAGGATTTAGCATAGCATCACCTCAAAGGTTCGATTTTAACAGGATTTTGCCCACTCACCGCAAGAAACCAGTCCGCCATCAAATCTTCTTTATGGATTTCAATCCACGCTTGAACCAATCGTATCTTTGCCACAGGCAATTCTCCTGCAAGAATCTCACCCGTCGGGATTTCAAAGACACACTCAGAATCACTATATCTCACATGGATATGAGGCGACTTATGTTGCTTGTTGTCCATAAAATACATGGAAACAATCAGACCATAAAAAACCGATATCACGGGCATAATTCAATGTAAAATGAGCCTCCTGCCAAATCAAGGTTAAATTCACCTCACATCCATGCCGCCCAGCCCCGACAGAGATCGCATGAGCGTCAACTTAAGAGAAGAGATCTTTGTGGCTTATCCCACTAACGGGTCAGCAAAGCGAGATCGAGGGCTTGATAAAATTGAAGGAGCTTTTGGCGGAGGGGGATTCCTTGAAGATGAATTTTGCGTTGTGCTTCAATATATTCAAGCCGGCCTTCAGCGGTTTCGATTCGGATCGGTTCAAGGCCCCATTGACTTAGATCGTAGGGACTCGCTTTCATATCGATTTGGCGGCTTTCGATCGCCAGTTGAAAGGTTTCAAGGATGAGGTCACTCGGAGTCCAAGGATAAAATTTATGGGCCCATTTATAGAGATCCATATTCACATGAATGCACCCCGGTTGTTCGAGTTCGAGTCGATTCGCTTTTGTCGGTTGATGGCGATTTAACGGTTGTGCCTCCGGTGTGTAAAATCGAAAGGCGTCGTGATGCGTGCAGCAGATGGTTTGCGATTCGAGAAAAGCGGCGAGTTCACCGGGAGCCATTCTTAAGGGGACCTTGGGATACCGAGTCTGATCTATTTTATAAACCATCGCCCACTCATGGAGTCCGTAGCAGGCGAATTGAGGGGGACGCTCTAAGGTGATTTTGAGGAGTTGGATCATCCAATGGAAGGAGTCGAGTCGATGGCGAGGGAAAGCGTTTAAGGAGAGGTGAACTCCTTGATCGGTTTCGATCCAGCCTTCGCGGGCTGGAAAATCGGAAAGAGAGGCCTCTTCAAGGAGGTGATTCCAACCAGGGCTCCACCGTTCCAAGAGAGAGGGGCGGAAGCTGTAGTAGTCAAAGAGAAAGTCGTTGATCGGATGGGCTTCATGGCGCAATCGACGCTCTCGATGCGGGGTCGTCCATTGGGCAGCTGATTGACGATGAATGGCTCGTCGCCGCGTCCATTCTGATTTTAGAAGAAGCGAGGTCATGGAGGAGGATTAGGGATCTCTTTTTTTAGACTTGAGGTAATTTGAGAGGAGTCGGAGGAGAAGAGCCGTCAAGAGGAGGGCTCCGATCAGAAGAATGCTTTTACGAAGATGGAGACGGGAGAGAAGAAAAATTAAAGAGAGAAAAACGGTCAACGCAAAGCCCAAGAGCAGTCCACGAAGTTGAGTGATTCGAAAAAGAAAATAAAGCAAACCGAGGATGAGGAGAATCCAGAGCACGAGCGGGCTTAAAGTTTAATATCTTTAGAGATCTTCGACTTCCCATCCTCAACTCCCTTGAGTTTTAAGGAGAGCTTTTCAAGAAAGGAGCGTTCTATTTGTGGACTATCGGCGCGAAGAGGGGTTGTTTTCGTATGAAAGATCTCTTTTGATTCAGAATGATGCGAGGCCGCGATTTGTTGATTTGCGGAGCGAAGTCGATGACTTAAGCACCGGGCAATTCCCATGAGCAGAGCCCCTCCCCCTCCAAGATGTTCGGTCAGATAAAGAATGAGTTCATTAATGTCGAGGCTCCAGAGAATTGATTCCCCTATGGATCGAACCGTGGCAGAGGCGTACCCCGCCTCAAAAAGGCAGACTTCACCGAGGCATTCACCGGGTTCAATTTTACAATAGGGGATCTCT
Source organism: Akkermansia muciniphila (assembly GCA_945883905.1). Taxonomy (GTDB): domain Bacteria; phylum Verrucomicrobiota; class Verrucomicrobiia; order Methylacidiphilales; family CAMAQI01; genus CAMAQI01. Next base: position 6,891 of record CAMCYL010000084.1, read on the forward strand.
TTCCCTGAGCTCATTCCGGAGATTTGCAGGGATCCCTCGACAAGAATATAGAGACGAGTTTGAGGCATTCCCTCTTGAATGAGCAGCTCCTGATCGATTGCTTTTTCATACTTACCATAGGCACCGAGATCGGAAAGTGATTTTGAGGAGAGATAGGCAAGAATTCCGACGGGGGGGAGTGCAGGAAGTTGAAGGGGGAGGTATTCAGCCATTTTAATGGCCTCCTGTTTTGATGCGGTTACGAATGCTAATAAAGCTAGGGGGGAGTTGGTGCTTTCGAATGGTTTCGTTAGCGACACGAAGTCGTCGGCTAAGGAGTTGATTGATCCCGAGAAGAAAGGTGCATCCTTCTAAAGGATGATGATCCATAAATTGTTGGAGAAGATTGACATCCATGGTCCATACTTTCCCTTGAGTGACGCCGCGAACCGTCGCAGAGGCGGGAGCAGGTTCAAAAATACTGATTTCGCCAAAGCACTCCCCTTTGCCAATTTCAGCAAGTTTGATCTCCTCCTCTTCCGGTTTAAGAAAGACTTCAAGCATCCCGGAGAGAATAATGTAGATACGATCATGACGATCCCCTTGTTGAACTACGATTTCATACGGTTGAAAAAGTTGTTCCTCGCCATAGTGAGAGAGCGTGGCTAACCACTCCTCCTCCATATTCGCTAAAATTCCCTCTCTTTTGAGTATTGATGCCACGGTGAATACAGTCTGAGATCAAATTTCAGAGAGTTCCAGTTTTTTTTACAGGGGAACCCATTCGTGTCCAAAATAAAAAAATCGTAAATACATTGTCTCACGCAACGACGCGACGACGCAACGTTAAATCCCTACTCCCGCTCGTTCTGACCGCGGTTCTTGCGAGCCTCCTCCCTATTTAAAAATAGAAATGGAGCGCCGACGGCCCGGCGGCATGGGCGAAGGGGGGGCAAAGAGCGGCTATTGGCTAGAAGCTATTAGCCTAAAGCGAAAGAGATAAATCCACCCCTGATCCATGCCGCCCAGCGGTCGGCGCTCCATTAAAAACAATCCGAGAATTTCTCACTGAGAGGATCGTGAGCTCTTTCCGGGGAGAGGTGAAACCAAGCCCCTCCAGAGAAACTCGATCGTTTTTTGAAAATCCTTTTTTCAAAGAAACGGGAGAGATTCGAGGGAGGCGGCAGCCGACAAAGGAGGCGCCGGAAAGAAAGAGCTCACGATCCTCTCCCTCTCTGGCGTTGCGGCTTAGCGTCGTTGCGCGAGGAAAAGATGCAGAAAGAGGGGAAGATTGTAAATTTCGGTTGAAGAAAAATAGATCCTTCGATTAGAATTAACATTCGTTATGTCCATGGGTTTAAAAGTATTTTTTGGGGTCTTGATTTTTTTTATTGTGGGGTGTGCTTCGATTTCGGTTCGTCAAATTGAAGAGGCGAATCTGTTTTCCCCTAAAAATCCTCCGGATATCATTTACGTGGCGCCTTTTGATGTCGAAAAAGCGGAGTTTAATGTCGATCGAGAAGGGACGGAACTCATTGAATTTAAAAAAGCAACCGCCCTTGTTTTGCAACAGGCGATTGTGGAGAGAGTTTCAAAGTCTTACACGACAGCGGAGGCATTGGGAGCCAATGAGAAGCTTCCAAAGCAAGGGTGGATTGTGATTGGTAAATTTGTGAAAGTGAATCAAGGAAGTCGAGCCCTCCGCGCCATCATCGGATTTGGAGCAGGGGGGACAAAAATGGAGACGGAGGTTTTTATTTATGATCTTTCCCAAGTTCCCCCGAGTCCCTTTTTGGCCTTTAAGACAACGGGCGGAAGTAATGCAGAACCTGGTTTTCTGATTGATAGTGCGAGACCTATTTCGATTGCGACGGGAGTGATTGGGGTCTTAGGGGGATTAGCTAAAGGGATAACGGATGATTCCAAGCGAACCTCTCGAATGATTACTTCACAGATTTCGCAATATCTTTTAAAAAGAGAATGGATCAATCAAGACCAAGCGACCTTTCCGAAAGTGGATGGGGAATTGGGGCCATTGATCCCTCAATAGGTCGGACTCCATTTCGGGTGAAGTCAGCTCATTCTTTCAGCAAAAGGGTGAAATAAAATCGATCCAAATCTCTCTCAAGAAAGCATGGAGGCATGAAATGAAAAACAGAATGAATTCTGATGAAAATCGGAATCTGAATCACTAGAAAATTCGATCTCTTAAAACCAGTAGTGTCAAAATAAAAAAAACTTAAATACATTGTCTCACGCAACGACACGACGACGCGACGTTAAAACCCTACCCCCCCTCGTTCTGACCACGGCTCTTTCGAGCCTCCTCCCTATTTTTAAAAAGTTCTCGAAAACAAGCTTTCGATCTCTTTTTAAAAACAGGGATCTATTGCTTACGCTCTTGGAGTCAGAACTTCCCCCCCCTTCATACAAAAACAATCGGAGAATTTTCCGTTGAGGGGATCGTGAGCTCTTTCCGAGGAGAGGTGAAACCGATCCCCTCCAGAGAAACTCGATCGTTTTTTGAAAATCTTTTTTTCAAAGAAACGGGAGAGTTTCTCGGGAGGCGGCAGCCGACGAAGGAGGCACCGAAAGGAAAGAGCTCACGATCCTCTCCCTCTCTGACGTTGCGGCGTCGCGGCGTGGCGTGAGAACTGCTTGAGGATTTCAATCCCCCTCTTCGATTTTCCCTCTCAAATCCAAAGTTGTTTTGGACGGCAGTGTCTTAAAACAGATTTTAAAGAGTGATTTTTAGATGATTCAGGATTGAGTCCAAACTCAATCGATTCTGTTTTATATCTCTTGATCCATTGCGTGACTCCGCGACCTTGGCGGTAAAACTCCCATTCCCATTCCTGCTTCCGTACCTTCCTTAGAGAATTCCTATTGCAGAATCTGGGTGTGCGCCGTCGAGGACGGCGTCCTAGCGGGTGAAAGTCCCGTCGGTTGAATTAGACGATTCGCAACCGTAAGGGGTGTCTGGGAAGAGACCGTGAGGTCGAACCTACAAGCGAGACACTTAACTGAATCATCAGGCTATA